>CAUUOT010000139.1:0-4333 GCA_963546815.1 uncultured Bacteroides sp. | reverse complement strand
TACAGTACGGCCTTAGTCGAAGTTACAGTACGGCCTTAGTCGAAGTTACAGTACGGCCTTAGTCGAAGTTACAGTACGACCTTAGTCGAAGTTACACCCATTCTATACCTGTTGATAAACCCTCACATAGTCTATGACGTATGAACATGGAAAGATGGTGTCGTCGACGCCCATCTTTCCGCCCCAGTTTCCGCCTATCGCCAAGTTGAGGATGATATAAAAAGGTTTATCGAACGGCCACGACCTCCATCCTTTTCCACGATTGACGTAGGTGTAGTAGTGACGTCCGTCGACGTAACCTCTGATTTCTTGTGCGTCCCACTCGATGGCGTAAACGTGAAACTCAGTGTTGCAAGTGGGGACGGAGAGCTTCCCGCTCACTGAATTTCCGATGATATGATTGAACTGTTGGGTGTGGGTCGTGGCCAGAATGTTGTCCGGATCGAAGCCCACATTTTCCATAATGTCGATTTCTCCGCTTGCCGGCCACGTGCCATAAGCATTTTCTGCGGGCATCATCCAGAAGGCCGGCCACGTTCCTCTGCCCGCCGGAAGCTTGGCTCTGCACTCCATTCGGCCGTATAACCACTGGCCATGTCCCTTGGTGACAAGTCGTGCCGAAGTGTATCGCTTCTTCTCATAGTCTTCCTTATGAGCCGTAATATGGAGGCAACCACCGCTGACGAAGGCGTTTTGCGGGCGCAATTCCGTATAATGCTGCAGCTCGTTGTTGCCCCATCCTGACTTGTTTCCACGAGTGTCAAAACTCCATCGGGTGGAGTCGGGTAAACCGTTGTAGTCGAATTCGTCATGCCACACGAGTCGGTAGTATGCCTGTACCGTTGCCAAATGAGTGATGCCGGAGCCTTTTACATTTCCACTTCTTGTTGCAAGTATTGTATAACAGCTGCCACGATGTAATATATTGAACTGCGATGCAAATATTCTAAAATAGATATTGGACATTGTTTTATTGTTTGACGATTTTTGTAAAAGCGCTTCCACAACGACCGTGAATGCGCGGCAAGTCGTGGAAGCCGCTATCATAAAAACACTATTGAAGTAACCACATGCGTTCGTTGATACCGTCGTAGCCATTGGTGAATTGGCGTGAAAGAGCCTCTTTGATGTTGTCGGCATTGGTCTGCATCTCGACGGCGGGATAAGTCCATCGAACGGGCATGGCAGCCTTGTTATCAATGTTTAGACTGGTTTCGGTGTTCACCCTCAGCACGGGATAGCCTGTCCGCCTAATCTCCATATAGGCGTCATAGCCATCTTGCAGGAACTTGAGCAAGTAACGCTGCATCCATATCTGGCGAAGTCGGTCGGCAGAGGAAGACGCAAAGGCGGCCTCTCCTGAGAGATAAGTCCGGATGTACTCGTCAGTAATCGGCATACCATGGCAGTAGGTCGCATTCTCATCATAGGAGGCAACCATCTTCATGGCTGCTTCTACGCCTTGTCTATAGTAGGTTTCGGCATCGCCATTGATCCATCCTTTGATGACGGCTTCCGCCAGAATGAAACATTGCTCGGCATAGCTGAGCCTGGAGAGCGGGTCTCCGTTCATCACAGTCTGATAACGTTTGTTGATGACCGAATACTTTTGGGCCAGATAGTCCAGGTTCAGTTGGTCGAAATCGGCCATGGGATAGGCTCCCACGTATGCTTCAAAATCGTTCTCGGCTTTCCCTGCCGTCGTCTGCGCGGTCGAAGGTTCAGCGTAATAAAACAGTCTACGGTCACCCAAGCGCTTGAATTCGTCAACGACAACATCCGACAGAACCGTCCAAGGGGCGAATAAAAGCTGGTCGTAGAGTGGATGCCATGTTCCCGTAGCTGTGGTATAAACCACATTCATGTTGTCGTCGTTGTCTTGAAAGAGGTTTCCTTCCGAGACGATTTGCACAAAACGAGCTTTCTGTTCCGAAGTAATTTTCTCGCTCAACGACATCAACACCTTGAGTTGCAGCATAGCAGCAGCCTTACGCCATTTGGATACCTTTCCTTCATAGATGAAGTCTCCGTTGAAATCACGTCCTTTTGCAAAGCATTCTTCGGCCGTTTTCAGGTCTTCCAAGACGGCCGCAAACACGTCCGCCTGGGCATCGTACTTCGGTTTCGTATTTCCCTTCTTGCCCAAACCGGCGTCAGAATAAGGCACGTCGCCAGTCATCATCGTAAGCCGGTAGCCGTTGAAAGCTTTCAGAAAGAGGGCCAATCCACGGAACGAATCCTCATAATTACCGCCTTTGGCATACTCTACCATCTGCTCCATGTTAGGGATTGAATGGCAGGAAGCAAACGAACATGCACCTATCAGATTATATTGCGGGTCATAGGCGCCTTCCTTTATATAGGCAACATACTTGGGCAGGGCATTATATCCGATGTAGGCCTTACCGTCACCGCCCAGCAACATGGAACTCTTCAACACGCCGGTAGCCAGCATTTCGGGGGTAACGGAAGTGGTTGTATCGGGGTTTGTATTGTATTCTTCGAAATTGCCGTCGCACGACAGGATAGTCGCTGTGGCAAGACTGACCCAAAACAAGGTGATTATCTTTTTGTTCATAGTCGTTCAAATTAAAAATGATTAGAATATTACTTTGACATTGAATCCCATATAGCGCACCGAAGGATCGTTGAAGTTCTCCGTTCCACCGTCGGGATCCGAATATTTAAAGTCTTTTGCCCACATCAACAGGTTCTGCCCCACCAGTGCCAATGAAACCGACTTAGCCCAATGGCTGGTGAATCGTGCAGGAATCGTATAGGCAAGTGAAAATTCGCGCAACTTGAAGAATGTGCCCGAAAAACTGTCGGCGGGTCTGCTGTTACCGCCCCATGCAATACCAGCATGCATATCCTGGGCATATTGGCTGTATGTAGTGTAGACGTCGTTTTCGGCATACACACGATCGTCGGACAACACATTGCCGTATTTGTCGTATTTCACGCTTCCCGACACCACTTTCACGCCTTTTCCGAGGAAGTTTTTGGAGCCCGGTGTGGCCGCATCAGCCGCTCTTTCAGCGGTAAGTGTACCCGGATGGGACCCCGAAACCCAAAGATAACTGTTGGTCATCGAACTGATCATACCGCCGACACGCCCGTCGAGGGAGGCGCTCAGCACCCAATTCTTATAAGAAATCTGTGTGCTCAATCCCCAAATCCAATCGGGATCGCTGTACCCATACACGGAAAGAAATGGATTGAACTGCACACGTCCATTATTATAGATTTGATTTCCTTCGGGATCGCGGGCATAATCTTTCACCAGAAATGCATCGACCCGCTCACCTTTCTTCACCCAAGGGTTGTCGGAAGAATAGACCGGATCAATCTTATGATAGTAACGAGCATATTTCGACCAATTGACGGTCACATCCCAACGCCAATCTGAGGTTCGGACAGGTGTGCCGTTGATTGTCAGTTCCCAACCTCTACGCACGATTTCCTCATCCGAATTGACGTAGTTTCCTGTAAAACCGGAAGCCGAAGAGAGAGAGCCGGACACCAAGGCGTCGTACATGAGCTTGCGATAATAAGTGAGATCTACACCTAAACGGTTCTTAAATAAAATAGCTTGCGTACCGATCTCCCAGGTAGAAGATGAAGCCGGATTCACTTCTCCTTCCGTCAATTTAAGCGGCATGGCTGCGGAAGAAAGTGTGCCCCATGCGGCATTGGTAACCGTGTAGTTCGTATTAGTCGCATATATGGCCGGAGGTGTCTTGGAAACAGTCCATGAGCTTCTTACCTTGCACAAGTCAAGCCAATTTTTGGTTGACTCGGGCAGTAGCTCCGAAATCACGAAGCTGCCTGAAAGCGATGGATAGAAATAAGAATTGTCCATAGAAGGTAACGTAGAAGACCAATCGTTTCGGAAAGTTGCGTCAGCATAAATCAGCCTATGCCATGAACCTCCTATCCGTCCATAAAGTGAGTTCACTTGCATTTTCTGTATCGTAGAACCCACATTCGCCTTCTCAATCGAGGCTTTCAGTGAGAAGAATTGCGGCACGGAGATACCTCCAACAGTATTACCGTAGATGTTTTCATCCTGCGTGTAATAAATAGTTCCACCGAAAAGTCGCCAAACGTTTTTGAAGCATTTAACATCAAATCTGTATTCATACTGTAGCCCGACTGCCGTCCTGTCGCAAAGGCTCCTGTCGTCTTGCCAATCCATGTTGCGCCTCCAGCAACGCCCGTGTTTCCCGTCGACACAAACGAACCTTGAGCCACTTTAATCTGCTGTCTGTCAAGATAAAAATCAAGTCCTGACCGCAATGTTACTTTTAACCAGTCTGTCAGTTCATACCCT
>CAUUOT010000138.1:0-4336 GCA_963546815.1 uncultured Bacteroides sp. | reverse complement strand
TAGGCCGAATGGTAGTAGGCGATGCTGGCAGTGCGTGTGGAGAAGCCTCCCGTGCCTGTGGCGGCGAAGGCGTGACAGATGCTGTCGAACCAGCTCATGCCACCGGCAGCAAGCAAGAGGACAGCGACGAGAGTGAGCCCCGTGTAGAGTAGCCATATCCAACGTGCGGTAATGCCGATGCGCGGATGCACCTTGTCGTGCGTGGGTCCGCTGGCTTCGGCGGCGAAAACCTGCACGCCGTTGATGCCGAAGATAGGCAGTACGGCAATGGTGAACAGAATGATACCCAGTCCACCTATCCATTGCGTCATACTCCGCCAAAAGAGGAGTCCGTTGGGGAGGTCTTCGACCTTGTCAAGGATGGTGGAACCGGTGCTGCTGACGCCGGACATGGTTTCGAAGAAGGCGTTCGTCACGTCTGGAATGTATCCGCTGAGTACGAAAGGCAGCATCCCGAAAAGGGAGAAGACAACCCATGCCAACGAGACGATAAGGTATCCGTCGCGACGTGTCAGTTGACGTTCGGCACGACACCCACACAACACCAATGTGATGCCCGCGCCGGTAGTGATGCCCGCCGTGTAGAGGAATGCTTGCAGGTCGTCTCCGCCATAGAAGAGGGATACACCGGCGCAGAGCAGTATCATGGCCGTTTCCATCAACAGCAAATCGCCCAGTACCTTGTATATCATCTTTCGGTGTAGCATACGCGTCTCTTTCGGCTAACTGAAGTATTTCTCTATCTTCTTAATCATCATGCTCAGGCAGAATACTACGACATGGTCTCCTTGCCGTATCTGCGTGTTACCGGTCACCACCACGCCCTCTCCATTCCTTATCAGTCCGCCGATGGTGGTTCCCTTGGGCAGTCCGAGGTCCTTCACCGGATGTTTGGTTATCTTGGATCCCTCCTTCACTGTGAACTCCGCTACGTCGGCGTTGGCAAAGGTGAGGCTCTTGACGTTGCTGACGTCTGCATCGAGCATCATCTGATAAATGTGGCTGGCGGCAATCATCTTCTTGTTGATGACGGTGCCGATGTCGAGACTCTCGGCCATGCCTATATAGTCGATGTTCTCCACCTCTGCCACGGTCTTACTCACCCCCATGCGCTTAGCGGCAAGGCAGGCCAGGATGTTCGTCTCCGAGTTACCGGTCAGTGCCACGAAAGCCTCGGTATTGGTCAAGCCTTCTTCTACCAGCAAGTCCATGTCTCGTCCATCTCCATTGATAATCATGGTCTTGTCGTCCAGCAGTTCGGTAAGGCGGTTACAACGACTCAGGTTATTCTCCACAATCTTCACCTGCATATAGTCCGGCACGTATTGGGCGGTGCGTACGGCTATTCTGCTGCCTCCCATAATCATCACGTTGCGCACGTCGGCATAGTCCTCTTTACCTGTTATCTTGCGGATGTAGGGAATGTATTTACGAGTGGTGGTGAAGTAAACGATGTCGTGCAGCTTGATGGAATCGTTTCCTCGCGGGATGAGGGTCTCGCTGCCACGCTTGATGGCTACTATATGATAAGGTAGATCAGTTCCTCCCAGCTTGTGCAGGGGAATGTCGAGTATTTCGGCCTTCTCGCGCATCTTGGCGCCAATCAGTACGAGCGCCCCTCCACAGAACTCCCACCATTGGCGTACCCAGCTCATGCGAATGGAAGACACAATCTCTTTGGCGGCAAGCATCTCGGGATAAATCAGCGAGTCTACTCCCAGTTTCTGGAAGAACTCTTTGTTCTTGGGCAACAGGTATTCGTAGTTGTCAATGCGTGCCACGGTCTTTGTGGCTCCGAGATTGGTGGCCAGCATACAGGCGGTCATGTTACGGCTTTCGTCGGGAGTGACGGCGATGAAAAGATCAGCTTCGTCCGTACCCACCTCTCTCAGCCCCTTGATGGAGGTGGGCGATGCGGTGACCGTCATTAAGTCGAAGTTGGAGCTTAACGTACTCAACCTCTCTTCGTTGTCGTCCATCAGGATGATGTCCTGCTTCTCGCTCGAGAGCAACTTAGCCAAGTGTGTGCCTACCGCACCGGCACCTGCAATGATTATCTTCACGGTTCTATGCTTTTGGTTAAGAGTTGATAGATTCCTTCTTCATCCATTCCGCACAGACGATGTAACTCCTGCACCATGCCGTGCTCGACGAAGGTATCGGGAACGCCTATCCGCTGTATCTGCGGGGTATAGCCATGGTCGGCCATGAACTCAAGAACAGCGCTGCCCATGCCGCCTCTCTGTGTGCCGTCTTCTATGGTGACAATTCGGAGGAATGTACGTCCCGCCTCGTGCAGCAGTGCCTCGTCCATCGGCTTGAGGAAGCGCAAGTCGTAGTGGGCTATGGAAAGGCCTCTTTCCCTTTCTGCCCGCTCGATGGCGCGTGCTGCCGTGTTTCCTATGGGGCCGATGCTGATGACTGCCAAGTCCTTGCCTTCTTTCAGCTTACGCCCTTTGCCTACGGGTATCTCTTCCAACGGACATTTCCATTCGGGCAGTACCCCGCGTCCCCGCGGATAGCGGATAACGAACGGCCCCTTGTCCGGCAGTTGTGCCGTGTACATCAGGCGGCGTAACTCGTGTTCGTTCATGGGCGAGGAGATGGTTAGGTTAGGGATGGGGCGGAAGTAGGCCAAGTCGAAGACGCCGTGGTGTGTAGGTCCGTCCTCGCCTACCAGCCCGGCACGGTCCAAACAGAGCACGACGGGCAGCCTGAGCATGGCAATATCGTGGATAACGTTGTCGTAAGCCCGTTGCATGAACGAGGAATAGATGTTGCAATACGGTTGCATCCCTTCCTTTGCCATCCCTCCCGAGAAAGTAGCTGCATGCCCCTCGGCGATACCCACGTCGAAAGCTCGGTCTGGCATCGCCTCCATCAGCTTGTTCATGGAGCATCCGGTGGGCATGGCGGGAGTGACGCCGACAATCCTCGGATTCTGTCGGGCCAGTTCGACCAATGTTTCGCCAAACACATCTTGAAAGAGGGGCGGGAGGTTCTCGGTGTCTTTGGCGATGCGCTTGCCTGTCTGTGGGTCGAACTTGCCCGGAGCATGCCAGATGCCGGGATCTTTCTCTGCCGGGCCGAAACCTTTCCCCTTGACGGTATGCAGGTGCAAAATCTTGGGGCCTTGCATCTCCTTGATGTCTCTGAGGATGCGTGCGATGTTCTTCACGTCGTGCCCATTGACCGGTCCGAAGTAGCGGATGTTCATCCCTTCGAAGATGTTCTGCTGCTGTGCGGCCATGGACTTCAGACTATTGGCAAAGCGGATAAGGGCTTTGCGCCGGTCTTCGTTCAGAATGCCCATCTTGAAAAGCAGTCTGGAAGTCTTGAATCGCAGCTGATTGTATCGGTTGCTGGTAGTCAGGTTGAAGAGATATTGCTTCATGCCACCCACGCTATGATCTATGGCCATATCGTTATCGTTAAGGATGATGAGCAGGTTGTTCGGAGTGGAAGACGCATTGTTCAGCCCCTCGAAGGCCAGTCCGCCGCTCATGCTTCCGTCGCCGATAACGGCCACCACGTGGCGGTCTTTCTCCCCCTTCTTCTCGGCTGCCACCGCCATGCCCAGCGCGGCGGAAATGGAGTTGGAGGCATGCCCGCAGGTAAAGGTGTCGTACTCGCTCTCCTCTGGCGAGGGGAAGGGACGTATGCCCTTGAACTTACGGTTGGTGGAGAAGGCCTCGCGCCGACCGGTGAGTATCTTGTGTCCGTAAGCCTGATGCCCCACGTCCCACACGATACGGTCGTACGGGGTGTTGAACACGTAATGCAACGCCACGGTCAGTTCCACCGTACCCAGCGAAGCGGCAAAGTGTCCGGGATTGCACGAAACTTCCTTGATAATGTCTTGCCTCAATTCCTTGCAGACTTCCGGCAGCCGGTTCACGTCGAGGCGACGTAAATCGTCGGGAGAGTCGATGGTGTTCAGCAAGCGATATGTTGTTTGTTCTTTTTTCATCTCTAATCTGAGGATTACAGTACGCAAAAGTAGTAAAAGAATGTAGATGGCGGGAGTGTTCGTCGCAAAAATATCCCTCGTCCGACTGCTCTGCACAAAGCGTCTGTTACCACCGATGCATCAAGATGTGCAGAACATCGTGTTTCATCGGTCAAAATACCAGTATTCATGCTATCGGAGCAGCTGTATTTATCGGTGTTCCGTAACGACGTTTGTCGTAACTCCGTTACTGCAATGGTCGCAACTCCGTTACGAGATTTGTCGTAGCTTCGTTACGATTTTGACCCTTGTTCAAAAGGGTGTTCGCCACACTCTCATATTGTTCTAAATTCGTCGAACTCACGTTATCATAAGAAGTATTGTATC
>CAUUOT010000137.1:0-4350 GCA_963546815.1 uncultured Bacteroides sp. | reverse complement strand
ATCTATAGTATATAATACTATTAATCTATAGTATATAATACTAGCAGTTCATAGTATTTAATACTATGGATAAAGGATGCTCCGTACCGATGACGAAGGGTGTTTTCTTCGTCTCTGTCTTTCTATTGAACTCGGATTATACTTATCAAAAGAAACCCCGTCTCATCTGACAAATAAAGCATATATTTGCAAAGCTTGTCGAGCCGCACAAGCCGTACGTAATTATACCAACAAAAACAAATGAATAAGATCATTGGAAAGAAACAGTTTTCGGAGAAAGTGTTCAGGTTTGAAGTCGAAGCGCCACTCATCGCCAAGTCGCGCCGCGCAGGGCATTTCGTCATCGTCCGCGTGGACGAGAGGGGCGAGCGCATGCCGCTGACCATTGCGGGCGCCGACGTGCAGAAAGGAACCATCACATTAGTGGTGCAGAACGTAGGCCTCTCTTCCGCCAAGATGTGCCGGATGAACGTGGGCGACTGCCTGCAGGACGTAGTGGGGCCGCTGGGACAGGCCACGCACATTGAGGACTTCGGCACGGTGGTCTGCGCCGGTGGCGGGGTGGGCGTGGCACCTATGCTGCCCATCATACAGGCGCTGAAGGAGGCGGGCAACCGGGTGGTCTCGGTGCTGGCGGGGAGGACGAAAGAGCTGATTATCCTGGAAGAAGAAGTGAGGCGGTCGTCGGACGAGGTCATCGTCATGACCGACGACGGCAGCTACGGCAGCAAGGGGCTGGTGACCGAGGGCATCGAGCGCGTCATCAAGCGCGAGCGGGTGGACAAGTGCTTCGCCATCGGGCCCGCCGTGATGATGAAATTCTGCTGCCTGCTGACCAAACAATACGGCATCCCTACAGACGTATCGCTGAACACCATCATGGTGGACGGCACCGGGATGTGCGGTGCCTGCCGCATCAGCGTGGACGGGAAGACGCGCTTTGTCTGCGTGGACGGGCCTGAGTTTGACGGGCATCAGGTGGACTTCGACGAGATGTTCAAGCGTATGGGCTCATTCAAAGACGTGGAGCGCGAAGAGATGAGTCATTTGGCGGCCAGCGTCTGCCGTGCCATTCCCTCGGACAAGGGCAGTGTGGCCGCTCCGTCGCAAACCGCCGCCACCGCAGAAGTCCCCATGGAAGAGCTGCTGGACCGCAAGGCGCCGTGGCGCGAGACGCTCCGCAAGGGCATGAAGCCTAAAGAGCGCACAGCCATCCCGCGCTGCCCGATGAATGAACTCGACCCCGCCTACCGCTCCACCACCCGCACCGAAGAGGTGAACACCGGCTACACCAAAGAGCAGGCCGTGACAGAAGCCAAACGTTGCCTGGACTGCGTCAGCCCCACTTGTATGGAAGGCTGCCCGGTGAGCATCGACATACCGTCTTTTATCAAGAACGTAGAGCGCGGCGAGTTTCTGCAGGCCGCCCGCGTACTGAAGCGCACCTCGGCCCTACCCGCCGTCTGCGGCCGCGTCTGCCCGCAAGAGAAACAGTGCGAGAGCCGGTGCATCCACCTGAAGATGAACAGTCCGGCCGTGGCCATCGGCAATCTGGAACGCTTCGTGGCCGACTACGAGCGCGAAAGCGGCAACATCTCCCTGCCCGAACTGGCTCCGAAGAACGGCGTGAAGATAGCCGTCGTGGGTTCGGGGCCCGCGGGACTGAGTTTCGCAGGAGATATGGCGAAGTACGGCTACGACGTGACCGTCTTCGAGGCGCTGCATGAAATTGGCGGCGTGCTGAAATACGGCATCCCAGAGTTCCGCCTGCCCAACAAAATCGTGGACGTGGAAATCGACAATCTGCAGAAGATGGGAGTCCGCTTCGTGAAAGACTGCATCGTGGGCAAGACCATCAACGTGGACGACCTGCAGAAAGAGGGTTATCAAGGCATCTTCATCGCCAGCGGAGCCGGACTGCCCAACTTCATGGACATCCCCGGAGAGAATAGCGTCAATGTGATGTCGAGCAACGAATACCTGACACGAGTTAACTTGATGGACGCTTCCAATCCTGCCACCGACACTCCGCTGAACCCCGCCAAAAGCGTGATTGTGGTAGGCGGCGGAAACACGGCCATGGACTCTTGCCGCACGGCCAAACGCCTGGGAGCAGAAAAAGTGCACATCGTCTATCGTCGCAGCGAAGCCGAGATGCCCGCCCGCCTGGAAGAGGTGAAGCACGCCAAAGAAGAGGGCATCGAGTTCCTCACCCTACACAACCCGATAGAGTACATCGCCGATGAGAGAGGTGCCGTGAAGCAAGTCGTCCTGCAGAAGATGAAGCTGGGAGAGCCTGACGCCAGCGGACGTCGCAGCCCGGTTGCCATTCCCGGCGAGACCGTGACGCTGGACATCGACATGGCGGTGGTGGCCGTAGGCGTCTCGCCCAATCCCATCGTGCCGAAATCCATCAAAGGACTGGAGCTGGGACGTAAGAATACGATTGCCGTGAACGAAGACATGCAGTCGTCCATCCCTACCATCTTCGCGGGAGGCGACATCGTACGGGGCGGGGCCACCGTCATCCTTGCCATGGGCGATGGGCGACGGGCAGCGACAGCCATGCACAAACATCTGACGTAAGTCTGCACAAAAACAAGAGAAGCCCCGCTTGACGACATCAAGGCCAAGCGGGGCTTCTCTTTATCTTGTCTTCAACAAGGGCAAGTCACTTCACTACTTTGTTGGTGGCCGGGTCGGGGAAAATCACCGTCGGCTTGAACGACTTCGCCTCTTCAAAATCCATCAAAGCATAAGACATGATGATAACGATGTCATCGGGCTGAACTTTGCGGGCGGCAGCACCGTTCAGACAAATCTTTCCCGAACCGCGTTCGCCCTTAATGATATAGGTCTCGAAACGTTCGCCGTTGTTATTGTCGGCCACATACACCTTTTCGCCGGCAATCATGTTGGCGGCATCCATCAGGTCCTCGTCGATGGTGATGCTGCCCATGTAGTTCAGGTTGGCTTCCGTGACGCGGGCACAATGGATTTTCGACTTCAGCACTTCAATCATCATAAGCTGGATTCCTTTTTTCTTGGTTTATTACTCTTTGTACTTGATATTGTCTATCAGACGAACTTCGCCGCAAAATACGGTGATGCACCCCACTGCGTAGGATGTATCTTCCCAGTCGGAAATGCTCTGCAGCGTGTTGCCGTCCACCAGCTCGAAGTATTCCAAACGCAATCCGGGAGCGGCGGCAATGGTTTCTTCTACAAAACGACGTGTCTCGGCCACCGTATGAGACGCAGCGAAGCTACGACTCTCGAACAATGTCTGCGAGATTTTCAGGGCGTTGCGACGCTCCTCGACAGACAAGCGGGCGTTGCGGCTGCTCAAGGCCAATCCATCCGCCTCGCGCACAATGGGGCACCCGACAATCTCCAGCGGGTAGTGCATCCGGCGCACCATCTCGCGAATAATGGCTAATTGCTGAAAGTCCTTCTCGCCGAAGTAGGCACGATGGGGTTGCACGGCATCGAAGAGTTTACTCACAATCTGGCAAACACCGTTGAAGTGTCCCGGGCGGAAAGCTCCCTCCATCACCGTGTCCAAAGGAGCGTAGCTGAACTGCCGCGCATCGGGCCGGGGATACATCTCGTCTACAGACGGAGCGAAGACAAACGCCGCACCGCAGGTTTGCAGCAGGCGATAATCGGCCTCGGGAGTACGGGGATATTTCAGCAAGTCGTTCCGGTCGTTGAACTGCGTCGGATTAACGAAAATACTTACTACGGCCGCGTCGTTCTCGGCCACGCAACGTTCCACCAACGAGGTATGACCGGCATGCAGGGCGCCCATTGTGGGCACCAGACCAATCTTTTTGCCTTGGACTCTGAGCACTTCAAGTGCGGTTTGCAGCTCTTTGACAGTATGTATTATTTCCATGCTTATTGACTTGATATAAAGGATTGATTATTCGTGAAAACGCGGTGCAAAATAAGTTATTATTTGTCATATAAGGAAGAAAACGCCGCTTGGTTTATTCATAGTAGACAGCATCTTTGAACGATGCCGCATGCATGTCTTTCTCCGAGAGCAAGAGCTGACTCTGGGCAATGGGCCACTCTATGCCGAGCGTCTCGTCGTTGTAGAGGATGCTGGCCTCGGCGTGGGGGGCGTACGCATTGTCTATCTTATAGGTGAAGATGGCCTCGTGGCTCAGCACCAGGAAGCCATGCGCAAAGCCGCGCGGAATGAAGAACTGCCGCCGGTTGTCCTCGCTCAGCTCCACGCTGACATGTTTGCCGAAGGTAGGAGAAGACTCTCGCAGGTCGACGGCCACATCAAGCACCCTCCCCTTAATGACACGCACCAACTTGGCCTGACTGAACTCCGCC
>CAUUOT010000136.1:0-4364 GCA_963546815.1 uncultured Bacteroides sp. | reverse complement strand
AGATGTTCAGCGGGTTGGAGTCGTCGGCTACATCGAGCAGGTTCTCCATACTCGGCTGACTGCTACGTCCACGGTAGGATAACCGCATCTGGCTCTCCTTGGAGAACCGGATGCGCAGGTCGACATTCGGCGCGAAGTTGAACACACGGCGTGCCGTATCTATCTTGACCGTTCCCTTCTCATAAGAAAGGTTGGTGTGCTGTGGCTGGAAAGAGGCTCCGGCACTGAGCTGATATTTGGGACGAATGAAGCGCAACCCTGTCATGACATCATGGTTGTAGTACCGGTATTCGGCAAACTTACTCTGAGCGGCGTTCAGCCTGTCGTTCGCTCCGTCCGAACCGAGTGGGCGGGTTATCTGCCTGACAATTTCATCCGATGTGGGGTTTGTGCCGAGTGTTCGGTCCAAGTCATAGGCAGACTTGTCACTCTTGTTATACCTGTATTGAAACTGATAGCTGAATTGCAAGAAAGTACCCCGTGCCAGAGGCTCGCTGTACGTCAGTTGCGCACTGTAATGATAGCTTTGAGCAGGAATGGTGATGTAGCGCATCAATAGAGCATCACGCCCCGTTCGATAATAGATATTGGAATAGGAATACCGGTCGCTCTCGGAGTCGTTATAGCCCAAGCGTCCGCGTAACGTGACGTTCCGTCCGTTTGTATTGAGCTTGCGGTTCAGTTGCAAGGTAGCGTTGGCCGAGAGGACGTTTCCATCGCTTAGCGAGAGGTTGCTGCTATGGTTCTTCAGACTGTCGCCGAACAAATCCTTCATCCGCCGCACATCGTCCAGATAGCTGTTAGGGTCGGATGCCACACGATAAGGATCGACGCCGAACGTGGCCGACTTGACATGAGACCAGCCATCCGTCTTTCTGTACGAGAAGTCAGGGCGGAAGATGATATTAGTCAGCGTATCGGGTTTCCATTCCAGACGGAAGTTGCCATTGAAACCCTGACTTTTATTCTGTTTCAGGCTGTTGGAGTTTGCATACGAGTTACCGTTGGTCAAGAAGTTCTCCACACTCCCGATACGGACGAGGTCATTGTCTTTGTAGTTATAGCGTGCACTTCCGCCCAGCTCAATCTTGTCCGTTTCCGTAGCAAAATTCACGCCCAGCTCTTTCGTGGCGGTCAGTCCGTTGTTGCGTCGCCAGCGGGGACCTCCTCCACCGCCGGAGAAACCTTGGTCGTTCACGTTATTAGCTCCGGCAATGACGGAAAGCTGGGTGCTCTGACGGAAATAGTTCACCATCGCACGCCCCAGATAACGTTCCTTCGTTCCGCCCGCCAAGTCGAAGTTTCCGAACACCCCCCGGTTCATTTCTTTCTTCACAGTCAAGTCGAGCACCGTCTCCTCTTCTCCGTCGTCGATGCCGGTGACGCGCGCCAAGTCCGACTTCTTGTCATACGTCTTCAGCTTCTCCACCATGTCCGCCGGCAGGTTCTTCAGTCCGGTCTTCACGTCTCCGCCGAAGAACTCTTTGCCTTCTACCATGAGTTTCTTTATCTCCTTGCCGTTTATCTTCACCGTGCCTTCATCGTCCACCTCGGCGCCGGGCAGTTTCTTCACCAGTTCTTCCAGCATGGCACCCTCGGGCGTGCGATAGGCGGAGGAGTTGTAGGCAACGGTGTCTTCCACCACCTGCACCTGCGGCGCCTCTGCCGTGACCACAGCTTCGGACAGCATCACGGCGTCCGTCTCCAGCGTCAATGTTCCCACGTTCTTTTCCGTAACAGTTGCAGAGAGCCGCAAAGGAAGGTAGCGTGTCTTGAAGCCTACGCACGAAACTTTCAGCACATATCGACCCGCCCCGACCTTGGGCAGCACGAAGTAACCCTTTACAGAACTCGCCACGCCTGCAGCCTGCACGCTGTCGGGCAACGAGAGTAGCTGTACCGTAGCTTGTATGGCCGGCTCGCCGGTATCTTCCATGATGCGGCCCTCCACCGTGATGTGTCCGGTTTGCGAAAAAGCGGACAGCGCCGTCAGCATGCATAGCACCGTCTCGAGGATAAACTTCTTCATGTGTCTGTTCTTTGTCTATTCTTTCATGATGGGCAACGTTTCTTGTCCCTTGTTTCATTCGAGAAGATTTCGGCCAAAAGGTTTAACGCCCCGCATGACAATTTATCCCGGTCAGCGCCCCTTCCGTTTGAACAGACGGTCCACCGTAGCTTTCTTTATGCCGAACTCCAGACAAAGCACGTTCAGTATCAAAAAGATGAGGAAAGAAGAAGAGTCTACCGAAAGAAGGTCTCCCTTGGCCACGCGGTAGAGCATGTTGCCGAAGATGAATAGGACGGTGAGGAAGACGGCATTGCGTGTAGACGTATTGCGTATTTGCTCCGTTTCTTTGTTCTCGTTCTTCGTCAGGGCGAAGATAATCATCAAGGCTCCCATCATCATGAGGAGTTTAGAACACTCCCGATAGAACAACAGGTTGGCGTTCGTCACCTTTCCACATATCAGCAGAAAGATGGGAAGAAACAAGGCAAGGGCGATTATGAAATAGCCCAGCGGACGACAATACACGGGTAATAAAGCTTTCATCTGACTTCCGGTTTTACGGTTTATAACTTAGAATACGTTTGTTTTCCATACCCAAATGCTATCTATCTGCATTTTTCGTAAGGCAAAGGTAACGCTTTATCGCTGAAAGAACTACCTTTGTTCGGCAATAATTCGTAAATCACTCCTCTTCTTATGAGCAAACAAGAAGTCATTCTGTGCGAAGGGCTGCCCGAATGCCTGACGCGCGTCGTCGAGCCATACGCTCACCACAAGCTTTTCATCCTTACCGACGAACATACCCACCGCCTCTGCCTGCCGCAACTGCGCGGCATCTCCGCACTGAACGGCGCGGAAGAGATTGTCATCGGTGCGGAAGACATGCATAAAAACCTCGAAACCTTGGCGTCCGTATGGCAAGCGCTGAGCGAGAAAGGCGCCGACCGCCGCTCGCTGCTCATCAATCTGGGCGGAGGTATGGTGACGGACCTCGGCGGCTTTGCCGCCTCCACCTTCAAGCGTGGAATCGCCTACATCAACATTCCTACCACACTGCTGGCGATGGTGGATGCGGCGGTAGGCGGGAAAACGGGTATCAACTTCAACGGACTGAAGAATGAGATAGGCGCTTTTGCTCCCGCCGCCTGCGTATTGTTGGAGACGGAATTCCTGCGCAGCCTCGACGCCCGCAACTTCTTCTCCGGTTACGCCGAGATGCTGAAGCACGGACTTATCAGCACCCCTCGCCACTTGGCGGAGTTATTGGCCTTCGATACCGAAAAGATAGACTATGCGCGACTGAAGTCCATGGTGGGCCGCTCCGTCGAGGTGAAGAGACGCATCGTGGAAGAAGACCCGCAAGAACACGGCATACGCAAAGCACTGAACGTGGGGCATACCGTCGGTCACGCCTTCGAAAGCCTTGCCCTTGCCGAGGGCCGTCCCGTGCTGCACGGATATGCCGTGGCATGGGGCATCGTATGCGAGTTGTACCTCTCTCATATAAAGGCGGGATTTCCGAAAGAAGAGATGTACCGGGTCATCCGCTTCATCAAAGAGAATTACGGCGGCTTCAGCTTGGGCTGCAAGCAGTACGACCGTCTGTACGAGTTGATGAAGCACGATAAGAAGAATACGGGCGGCATCGTCAACTTCACCTTGCTGAGCGACGTAGGCGCTATTTGCCTTGACCGCACGGCAGACAAAGAGACTATCTTCGAGATGTTCGACTTCTACAGGGAATGTATGGGCGTATAATCATCCATCGCTTGTCGTCCCCTCCCTTCTCCAACGTGTCCGAGCGCAACATCTCATGCGGGAGTTTCTTCCTGAACAAACAAACTGCACTCATACTTTTTGCATTTTTATGAATAAATCCATGTCTATTTATTCATCCTCGCCGGTTTCTGCAGCCGTAGGCATTGCCTTTTCACAAGTAGAATAATGCTTCTCCTTGCCGGAAAAGCCTTTCCCCTTCAGCAGAAAGTTATTATCTTCATTGCACAAGATGCCATCTCGTGCTACACAAGATGGCATCTCGCGCTGTATAAGATGGCATCTTGTGCAGCAAAGAGACCAATGTTCCACCTGCTATGCAAGTGCATTTCATGCGTCAGGCAGTCATCTTCCGGTCATCCGACACCCTTCTTCCGGCAGAGAGAAGCACGTTTGCACCCTCCTGTCCTCACTGAACGGAAGGCACGGCAACCTGCCCGAAGTCCGAAGTTTTCCTGCAAAAAACGAAAGAAATGTTTGCCGTTCTAAAATAAAGCCCTACATTTGCACCCGCTATCGCATCGGGGTGTAGCTCAGCCCGGTTAGAGTACGCGTCTGGGGGGCGTGTGGTCGCTGG
>CAUUOT010000135.1:0-4369 GCA_963546815.1 uncultured Bacteroides sp. | reverse complement strand
AAAACGGAGAGAGGAAAGAGTTGGAAGGAGAGGTGTCAGAACCTGACTTGCACCTGCGCTTGAAGCAGGCTGAAGCGCTCTTCCGTGCGGGGGACGCAATGCGTGTACTGGGCCTGTAGGCGGCATTGGGGGTAGAACCACCACTGGAGGCCCGCCACGTAGTTGGTTTGCCTGCTGCCGAGCGTGTTGTTCGGGTTGAAACGGTCGTAAGACGCCACCACGTCCAGCTTGCGAAGCACGTGGAGCGATGTCGTGGCATAGTAGCCGTCGCTTTTCACGCTTCCGTCCTTGCCGGCAAGGTATTCCGTGCGCAGGCTCGCCGGACCGGCTTTTATTACTGCGCCCACCGCCCAACGGCGGCGTGTATAACTCTCGCCCACCGAGATGTCCGGTACGACGGGCGATGTGGCCACGGCGCATCCCTCGCCCTCGATGAACGATGCGGCTACCGACAGCCACTTGCAGGGATGCACCGTCACGCCCCCGGCAATGTCTTTGCGGCGGTTCCCGTCACGCCGATTGATACCCTGCCCGTTCATCACCGCCAAGCGGTAGTCCGCCCACTTTTCCGGCAGTTCACCGTGGAGCATCAGACCGATGTCGCGCCCCGTCGCGGCACCGTACAGGGGGTCGCTGCCGTTGATGCCTGCCAGGTAACTCACCGCCTGCGCGGTGCCGTTCACCAGCTCCAGTACGCAGGGCGACAGGGGACTCTCGATGGAATAAGGTGTCTTGAACTGTCCGAGGCGCACGCGGAGTTGGGGCGCGAAGCGGTACTCGGTATAGGCCTCCAGTACCTTCGGCCTATTGGCCAGGCTGTACATGAAAAAGGCCGACCATCGGTCCGTAATCTTTCCGTTGGCAATAAGAATGGCTTTTCGCAGTTCGAACGAGTTGCCCGCGTCAGTATAAGTATATGCCAACTGGGTATACCCCGCAAGGCTGATGCGCTCTTTCAGGGTGTTCATAAGCCTGTTTGCGTCGGTCTCTTGTGCCGCGGCCGATAGGGTGAGGAGGAGGAGAAGAAAGAATGATAGCAGTTGCCGTTTCATGGGGGAATAACTAAATTACACAGACCTTGCGTGGAAGGTCTGTGTAATGAGGTGATGGCGTCCGGAAGATGAAATTCGATGCTTTCCGGTACACGCTTTTAGCTAATTGGACTTATTCGTTGATGGCTGCGATGCCCGGAAGAACCTTTCCTTCGATAGCCTCGAGTAAGGCACCTCCGCCGGTAGATACGTACGATACACCGCTTGCCAGTCCGAACTTATTGACGCAAGCCACCGAGTCGCCTCCGCCTACCAGCGAGAAAGCACCGTTCCGCGTAGCCTCTACGATGGCTTCACCTACCGCGCGCGAACCGTGAGTGAAGTTGTCGAATTCGAACACTCCCGTCGGTCCGTTCCACAGGATAGTCTTGGAATTCTTGATAACGTTGGCGAAGATTTCCTCCGTCTTGGGGCCGATGTCTAATCCTTCCCAACCATCAGGAATCTCGTTTACGGGACAGAACTTGGTGTTGGCATCGTTCGAGAAAGCGTCGGCAATCTTGGCATCCACGGCCAATACGAGGTTCACGCCTTTCTCTTTGGCCTTCTTCATCAGGTCGAGGGCAAGGTCCAGCTTGTCGTCCTCGCAGATAGAGATGCCAATCTTGCCGCCCATGGCTTTGGTGAAGGTATAAGTCATGCCGCCGGCAATAATCAGGTTATCCACCTTGTTCAGCAGGTTCTCGATAATCTCAATCTTGGAAGAGACCTTCGAGCCACCCATAATGGCCGTGAAGGGGCGATGGATGTCATTCAGTACTTTGTCCACAGCCTTCACTTCTTTTTCCATCAGATAGCCGAACATCTTATTATCCTTGTCGAAATAGCTAGCAATCAGTGCTGTGGAAGCGTGTGCACGGTGAGCTGTGCCGAAAGCATCGTTCACATAGCAGTCGGCATACGAAGCCAGTTTCTTGGTAAACTCTTTCTGGCTCTCCTTGACGGCGGCTTTGGCCGCTTTCTTCTCTTCGTCCGTGGCGTCTTCGGCCAGACCGCGGGGCTTGCCTTCTTCTTCGGCATAGAAGCGGAGGTTCTCGAGCAGCAGCACTTCACCCGGTTGCAGGGCGGCAGCTTTGACGGCAGCTTCTTCACCCATACAGTCGTTGGCGAACTGCACCTCGGTGCCCAGCAGCTCTTCGAGATGCTTACGGATATGTTTCAAAGAGAACTTGTCTGTCGCGCCTTTCGGACGTCCGAGGTGCGAACCGATGATTACACTGCCGCCATCGGCCAAAATCTTCTTCAGTGTCGGAAGAGCCGCACGCATACGGGTATCGTCTGTGATGTTGAAGTTTTCGTCCAAGGGGACATTGAAGTCCACGCGGACAAATGCCTTTTTCCCGGCAAAGTTGAATTGATCGATTGTCATACTATTCCTATTAAAAATGTTACAGATTTTGTTTGATGTGCGCAAAGATAGCGCTTATTTCTTTTCTTCGCTATTCAATCGTTATTTATTCTCGGCCTTTGCTGACTTCTTGCCTTAGTCCGTATTCCCGGCTATAGTACTTGCACATCGACCGCAAATCGCAGATGTCGCATTTGGGCGTACGTGCCTGACAAATGTACCGTCCGTGCAAGATGAGCCAGTGGTGGGCTATCGAAATATAAGCCTCGGGAATGTTTTTCACCAACTCCTTTTCTACGCTGAAAGGAGTGGTACATCTGTCGGACACCAACCCTAAACGATGACTTACACGGAACACATGCGTGTCTACAGCCATTGCCGCTTTATTGAAAGCTACGGACTGCACGACGTTGGCTGTTTTCCGTCCTACGCCGGGCAACTTCGTCAGTTCTTCGAGCGTGTCGGGCACCTTGCCGCCGAAGTTTGCTATCAGCATCTTGGCCATGCCTACAAGATGTTTGGCTTTGTTGTTGGGGTAAGACACGCTGCGGATGTATTCGTATATCACTTCGGGAGTTGTGGAGGCGAGAGCTTCGGGCGTGGGAAAATCCCGGTAGAGGGCGGGAGTAACCATATTCACCCGCTTGTCCGTGCATTGTGCCGAAAGAATGACGGCTATCAACAGTTCGAACGGGTCGTCGTAGTGCAACTCGGTCTCGGCTATGGGGCGGTTTTCCCTGAACCATTCGATGACCTTTTCATAACGTTCTTTCTTTCTCATCTCAGTTTGTTCTTATGATAATGCGGAGCTACTTTCAGGTTGAAGTAGAGGATGGAGACCACCGTCAGACAGGTGCCGAACAGATAGGCTTTGTCGAAGGTACTGATTTCGGCAATATAACCTCCGGTCAGCATGCCGATACCGATGCCCACATCCCAAGACGTGAGGTAGGTGGAAGTGGCCGTGCCACGCTGGTTGTGCGGAGCCAGATTGACAAACAATGTGTTGTATGCGGGGAACATGATGCCGAACCCCACACCCAGCAGCAGGGCGATGAAGAAGAACATCACGGTGCAGAAAACGCTGTCCCATCGAGCAATGTACACGCAGATGGAAAGCAGGAAAAAGCTGAACACAATCAGGTATAAGCCGGCGGAGATGACTTGCGTGATTTTCCCCTTGTCGACCAGCCGGCCGGAGAAGATGCGCGAAACAGCCATACCCAGCGCCATGAAGGTGAAGAAGAAACCGGTGGAGGCTTGGATGTTTATCTGCTCGGCATACATGGCCACGTAGTTGGTGGTCATGCCATAAGGGATGGAGAGCAGCAGCAGGTTGAGTCCGGCGGGAATCCCTTTCAGCAAGATGAAGCGATCCAGAGAGAGCGGTTCACGTTTCACGGTGGGTTTGTAGGGAGTCTTCACAGCCGAGGCGCACAGCAGTCCTGCCAAACAAGAACCTAAAGAGCAGCAGAAGATGACGGGATAGGAGGCAGCCGCATCGTGCAGGAACAGCCCTGTCATGGGGCCTATGGCCATGGCGATGTTATTGGCAAGGCCGTAGTAGCCCAGCCCCTCACCGCGTCGGGATGAAGGCATGACGTCAATCACCACCGTATTTCCGCCTACCGTCACCATGCCGAATGAGATGCCGTGGAGGATGCGTAGCAAGATGAAGACAGTGAGTGTGCCTGCAATAAGATACCCACCGAACATGGCTGTGAAGATGAAGTAGGCCAACAGATAGAGGGGTTTGCGGGCAAAAGTGTCGAGCAGATAGCCCGAGAAAGGACGGATGCACAGTGCCGCAATGGTATAGCAGGAGAGCACGACTCCGATGGTAGCCTTGCTTGCACGGAACATTTCCGTCAGATAGAAAGGCAACACCGGCATCAGCAGCCAAAAGCCGAAGAACAACAGGAAATTGGCAGCAATGATAAAGCAATAACTGGGTGTGACAAGTCTGTCT
>CAUUOT010000134.1:0-4393 GCA_963546815.1 uncultured Bacteroides sp. | reverse complement strand
TGATATTCATCCAAGCAGCTTGCTAACGCGAATAGGGAACAAACTCCTGCAAATAAATATTTGAATGTTTTCATATCATAGATGTTTTTAGAATCTTACAGTTAAATTGACAGCATACGTACGATAGAACGGAACACCGCCGATGTCCATAGGCTGCAAAGGATTGTTGTTCGAGATGGAAGCCGGATTCAAACCATCGGTCAGCTTGTTGATGAGATAGCAGATATTGCGTGCCGTGAAGCCCAGACGCAGGTAGTTGGCTCCGAACTTCTTGCAAATCTTCTCGGGCAAGCGATAGCCCAACGTGATTTCACGCAGGCAGAACCAAGTGTTGTCTTGGATGGAGCCAGGCATGGCAGCCATACCCCAACCGTAGTTCGCCGCATACCATGTGCTCGTCATTACCGGACGGATGTGTTTTTTCTCAAGGGCTTCTTTATAAGTCATACCGCCTACATCTACCAGCTCACCGGCCGTTCCATCGGGCTTTTCTACCGGAGCCTTGGCCCCTTCGGGGAACACTGCATCGAGCATGATGGCGTCGTACACCTTTTCACCCTTATAATTGATACGTTCTATACCGCCATTCTCTTTGCCGCGACCTTTCAATGTCGATTTCAAAGAACCTCTGGGTATAGAATACTTCCACATATTCGAGAAGTAGTTTCCGCCGAAGCGTCCGTCGCCCTGAATATACAAGTCGAAGTCCTTATAAGAGAGGGAGGTGTTCAAGCTCAGTGTGAAATCGGGCTCTACCTTACCCAAGATATGGCGTTCGCGGTCTCCCTCGCCATTCCGCTCGAACAACGAGATGGCGGAATAGGTTGATACCGTATTGGGTTTACCTGCTTCCTCTCCATATTGGATAAGCATCTTGCCATTGCGCGGGTCGCCTTTTTTGCCTTGCCATGTAGCAATCGGAGACATGATGGAATTGTTCTTGTACGAGGTCAATACACCGAACTTACCTCCTTCGTAAGCCCAAATCTCGGGTGCGGCATCGTAACCGCCCATCAACTGCCATTCCTTCACTTCATCGTCCAGCTTCACTACCTTGCCGCGGTTCACCGTCAGGTTACCGCCCAAGCTCCAGCGCCAGTCTTTCGTGCGGATGGGAGTACCTTCTATCTGCAGTTCTATACCTTGGTTTTGTATGTTACCGGCATTTATCAGTTTGGAGCTGGCTCCCGATTCCATGACCGAACCCACAGTCATAATCTGGTTGTAGGTGTTTGTCTTGTAATAGGCAAAGTCGATATTCAACCGCTCATCGAAGAAACGAAGGTCAAAACCTAACTCAAGGGATTGCTGGATTTCAGGTTTGAGGTTGTTGTTGTAGGCCGTTCCCAAGTTAGGATTGGCTGCCAATACAGAGCCGCTGCGGTCGGGTAAATAGATAGATTTCTGGTTGAAGATGCCGTAACCTCTACTGGTGGCATACGCCCTGGTTCCCATACCTGCACGGGCAAGAGAAGCGCGGATTTTTCCGAAAGAGAACCATTTGGGCATCTTGTCGCGGAACGTATCCGTAAACACCCATGAGCCGTTGACGGAAGGATAGAACACGGTATAATTGTTCCTTCCGTCTATCATGTAAACGGGATAAGTCAACGTAGACAACCAGTCGTTACGTGCGGTCAATTCGAGGAAGGCCTGATCGCGCCAGCCCAAATTCACGATGCCGAATACGCCGAACGTCTGCTCGTTGCGCGGTGTATAGTCGAATTCCGGCTCAATCTTGTTCTTGGAATTGGAGAAAGAGAAAACACCCGGAACGACCAAACCGCCCTTCGTTGACTTCCTCCATGAATGTTTCTCCGTATTACCGTACAGTTCGGCTGCGGCGATGGCGCCAACGGTGAAGTCCTCATCTGCTATCTTGAATGCCTGTTCAGATAACTGGAGCATACCTATGAAGTTGTAATTGCCTTCCGTGCTTCCACTGCGTCCGTAACCTCCCGAACCTGAAGGACCGTAGTTGGCACCCGTTCCGCACCAGCGGTTTTCCGTGCTGATGCCATAAAAGTTATAGTTGGCCTTGAGGCTGCTTGTCAGCCAAGGAGCTACTTTGGCACGAAGGGTGATGTCGCTCAGCAAAGAGTTCTCGTTGCGTTGTTTCAGCTGCGTATCTTGAGTATGGAAGTAACCGCTCAAACTACTGAATGTGGCGTCTACCACAGCCTTGGTCTCCGGATTGCGGTATTGGCGGCGGTGAGCGGCGATGTCATAGTTACGAGGCAGGTAGTAGGCAGTCATCATACCTACGTTGCTTCCCCACTCCCAACCTCCTTGGCTGGCACCGTTCTTGGCAGAGGAAAAGCCATACTTCACACCGACCTCTATGGAGAAAATGTCGTTCAGCTCGGTGTTTCCCTTGAAAGTGATGTTATGACGTTCGAAGTCGTTGTTCTTGAACACGCCCTTGTTGCTGGTATATCCGTAAGAGAGGCGGAAAGACGACTTCTCGCCTCCACCGCTGATGGCCACGTTGGTCGTGCTGTTCATGCCTGTCTGGTAAAACTCTTTCCAGTTGTCCTTATGCGGAGAGAAAGGAGTAGACTCGCCGTTGGGCAGGTATTGGTTTATCATTCGTCCGTCCATACGGGGACCCCAACTGTTTACGGTTTTGGTGATTGTGCCGTCAGGCATGAAGTCGCCTTGATAACCGTTGCCGGGGCTACCCGAACCATACACGTTCTGAAGTTCTACCGGAGATTTATAGATATCCGTAACCTCCACCGTTTGATTTACTTCGACACCCAGACCTTTCTTTCCGAATTTACCGCCTTTCGATACGATAACGATGGCGCCATTGGCACCGCGCGAACCGTACAACGCAGTGGCTGCAGCGCCTTTCAACACGGTGACGCTTTCGTAATCGGCCGGGTTGAGGTTCTTCAGCTGAGAGCCCCAGTCGGTTCCCGCAATATTTCCGGTGATGGCTTCCTGAATAATCATGCCGTCGACCACGAATATCGGAGAGTTGTTCTTGTCCACTGATTTTGCTCCACGGATGGTGATGGAAGAAGAGGAAGTGATACCGGATGCCCCTCCGACATTGATTTGCACACCCGCTACTTTACCTTGCAGAGCATTGACGGGGTTCAGGGCATTGGCGCGCTCAATCTCGGACGTTGATACGCGGGAGGTGGCATATCCCACGGACTTGGCCTGTTTGGGCAATCCCAAAGCCGTCACCACCACTTCGCCCAGCTGTTGGCTGTCTTCTTTCAGCTGGAGGTTGAGGTTTTGTTCGCCGTTGTACTTCACGCTGAGGGTGGCGTAGCCGATGTAGGAAACCTCGATGACATCGCCCGTCTTGACGCCGGCAAGTGTGAACTCGCCGTTTGTATTGGTGATGACGCCGTTCTGAGAGCCTTTTACCCTGACGGTGGCTCCGATGACGGGGCCGACTTCATCGTTCACAACTCCTTTCACCGTACGGGTTTGCTGGACAACCAGCGCTTCTGTTGTATCGGCATAGCTACTTGAAAAGCAAAAAAATAATCCTCCCATTATCCAAAACAGAGGAATGGAGAGGATTTTAGTTAATCTCTTTTTCGTCATAGTAATTGTAGATTAGATTTAACATAAAATTACGGCTGCAAACATACTATAATATTCAGTGGGCAGACATATCCCATACAAATTAGATTGTATCTGTAATAAACATCCAACTTGCTCATAGTAGGCCTCTTAGGGATTCTGACGTAACGGAAAGGCGCGTTTCTCTTTCTTTCTGTCTGTCAAAACATTCAGAAAGTTTTCTTTTTTCTATCTAAAAAAGGTAAAAGGTTTCGCGGTGGACAGTTTCGTCCTTGGCAGGCGAAAAACAGACGGATGGCCGGCGGGCGGTCTTTGAGTCTACCGGGTGGGCAATGCCAGCAGGTCGCGATACTTGCCCGGCGTTATCGTCATGACCTCGCGGAACACGCGGGTGAAGTGAAAACGGTTGCTGAAGCCCGTCTTGGCCGTTATCTCCTCGATGCTCATGTCGGTATGGGTCATGAGCATGCAGGCGTAGTCTATGCGTTTTCTTTTGACGAACTTCTGCAGAGAGACGCCGGTCTCGTCGCGGAAGAGGCGTGAGAAAGAGTTGACTGCCATGCACGCCTTGTCGGCCAACAAGTCGTTGGAAAGGTTCTCTTCGCAATGGTTTTCGATGTAGCGTATGGTTTGTGCGATGCGGGCGTCGGTGGCGCTGGGTTGCCACAGGCTTTTGTCGATGCCTAACAGCACTTCGCAGACGAGGGCCCGGATTTGCAAGAGAGCCTCCAGGCTGAAGGTGGCTGCCTGCTCGTTGGCGGACAGGTAGCGTTGCAGGAAGTCTACCTTGGCTTGCACGTTGTCCGTCAGCCGCAGAGGGAAGACGCCCGTCAGCGCATTGTCGTAC
>CAUUOT010000133.1:0-4404 GCA_963546815.1 uncultured Bacteroides sp. | reverse complement strand
GTGCCTGATTTGAGAACGGTCATCGCCCAAGAGTCTTGGTGGAACAGTCAACCTGCTGACCAGGTTATTACTCGCATATTCCCAGCAGGCGGCTATATTACACCACCTAACTTTTATAGTTATGGTAATAGACTATTCGATCGTGGTAAAGATGGGTATTATTGCTCGGGAGAAAACAGAGTTCAGAATAATTCGTATTGTGCGGCTCTTATACGGGGCGGCTACCTCGCCGGTTTGGCGTCCCTTGGAGTCGCAGTGCGACCTTTTTCCAACGAGTAATCAATCGGGCACATCGCCTACCTGTAATATCTATCTTGTTTCTTCAACAAGCCTCCTTTTCACCGCACCGACGGACGAGTTTATTTCTTTTCCGTCGGTGCAGTATTCTCTTATCATCGGCATTTACAGGATGACAATCTTCAAACAGCATCATCATGAAAAGACAGCATCGCCTCATCCTTTGCCTGACGGGAGCATGGCTACTCCTCTCTCCTTTCTTGTCCGCTCAAGACAAGCCATCCGCAACCTCTTTCCTTTCTGCCCGCATAGGCCCCGCACTATACACCGGACATCTGATGGGCATCACCCATCGCTCCGGCAATTACTGCAACCGCCTGCGCAGAGGCGTCAGCTGGAACCTCAACTATTGGTACACGGGTAAAACGTCCCGTAAAGAGAACGTCATCCTGAGGCCGGGATTCCTCTATCAGGGCAGCCGCTTCCAAGCCACCCGACAGAACAGTTCGGACAACATCCACTTGAACTACCTGGCGCCGCAGCTCGGCATATTCTTCCTGCAAAACAAGTATCGGTTACTGCTGTCAGCCGGAGCAGGCTACCAATTCTATACGGACAAGAGCACCGTCTATGAGAAACCGCGCACCGTCTCCATGGACAGGCTGGCGTGCAACCTTGCTCTCGACGGAGAATGCCTCCTATCCTCTCGATGGGGCCTCTCCGCCCGATGCGGCTGGCTGTTCTCACACTCGGAGAACTATTCCGTAAACTACCACGGGACAGACTGGAAAGTGGAACATCCCGATAGCGGCGAAGGTTACTTCGGGCAGCTGTCCCTTACCTTCGGTTTGAATTATCATTTCTAAAAAACATACGCTGCCATGACGAAAAAAATATCCTATCTGTTCCTGTTGTTGCTTGCCCTCTGCGCCTGCAAAGAAGATACCTCTGTAGACCCCACCCTGATGCCCGAAGCCACCCAAAGCGGCAAGAATACGCTGGGCTGCCTGATAGACGGCTGGATATATGCCGGCGGACGGTTCGGAAAACCTCAAGCCACCTCTTTCACCGACGAGAAAGGCAACTACATCCTTATCCGGACGGCAGTGGACGTATTCACTACCTTGGAGTTCACACTGGTCAATCCTGTCGAGAACAGCGAATGCACGTACACCCATGTACTCCTCGGCGGACAGAAGCTGGAAGACGGAAAAGCCTTCATCACCCGTAAAGACGGAGTCATACTCAGCGGCACCTTCAGCGGCACAAGAATCAAGGAAGGACGGTTCGACGTCAGCTATACGGAAGCAAACAACGATGGAGGAGGTATTGCCTATTGATGACTTCGGACAAGAATAAACAGTCCCTAAAAAGGCATCCCATAAAATTAACGATACAAAAGGTCTTGCCTTTCAAATAAAAGACGTATTTTTGCCCTCCGTTAACGGCGACGTTTCGGACAAACAACTTCGTCCCAGACGTCCACAAAACCTTTTTATGGACAAATTCAGTTACTCCATCGGCCTCGGAATAGGCCAAAATCTGTTGAGCATGGGAGCTAAAGGCATCGCAGTAGATGACTTTGCACAAGCCGTTAAGGACGTGTTGGAAGGTAACCGGACAGCCATCAGCCATACGGAAGCCCGCGACATCGTGAACAAATACTTCTCTGAAATGGAGGAGAAGATAAATGCCACCAACATAGAGAACGGACAACGCTTCCTGGAAGAGAACAAGAAACGCCCCGGTGTCGTGACATTGCCCAGCGGACTGCAATACGAAGTAATCAAAGAAGGAAACACAGGCCGCTATGCCAAGGCAACCGACCAAGTAGAATGCCACTACGAGGGCACCCTGATTGACGGGACCTTGTTCGACAGTTCCATCAAGCGCGGACAGCCTGCCGTGTTCGGTGTGAGTCAAGTCATTCCGGGTTGGGTAGAAGCCTTGCAACTGATGCCCGAAGGTGCCAAATGGAAACTCTATATCCCGAGCGACTTAGCCTATGGAGCGCAAGGCGCCGGCGAAATGATTCCTCCTCACAGCACGCTGATATTCGAAGTAGAACTTCTGAAAATTTTATCCAAATAAACTATAAATTAAAAACGCAACATGAAAAAAGTAACATTCATTATGGCTCTTGCAGTAGCTGCCGGTCTGGCTTCTTGCACTGCACAAAGTCCGAAAGCTAACTTGAAAACGGACCTTGACTCTTTGTCTTATGCCATTGGTATGGCACGTACCGACGGTTTGAAACAGTATCTTGCACAACAGGGCATCGACTCAACTCAAATGTCTGACTTCCTGAAAGGATTCAACGAAGGAGCAAGTAAAATCGACAAGAAGGATGCAGCCTACATGGCCGGTCTGCAAGTAGGCCAGATGGTCAGCAAGCAATGGGTAGAAGGTTTTAATCGGGAAATATTCGGTGGAGACTCTACCAAAACCATCAGCCGCGAGAACCTGCTGGCCGGTTTCGTCGCTGCTGTCATCGGCAAGGGCGGTGCAATGGATATGGCCAAAGCACAAGCCTACATGAACAGTCAAATGGAAGCCATCAAAGAGAAAGCCACTGCCGAGAAATATGCCGATAACAAGGCTGCCGGCGAAAAATTCTTGGAAGAGAACAAAGCGAAAGAAGGCGTAGTAACCACTCCGAGCGGACTGCAATACAAAGTGATTAAGAAAGGACAAGGCGTCGTTCCTGCAGACACCAGCAGAGTGAAAGTAAACTACAAAGGCACGCTGATTGACGGAACCGAATTCGACAGCTCCTACAGCCGCAAAGAGCCGGCTACCTTCCGTGCCGACCAGGTAATCAAAGGATGGACCGAAGCGCTCACCCTGATGCCGGTAGGTTCTAAATGGGAACTCTATATTCCATACAACCTTGCATACGGCTCGAGAGAAACCGGTGGCCAAATCAAACCGTTCTCTGCACTGATATTCGAGGTAGAATTGCTGGGAATCGAGAAGTAAAACTCAAAACCTGTCAAGTTGCAAGAAGGCAAAGAGGGAGATGTATGCTCCGTCTTTGCCTTCTTTTTTGTTGTATCTGCTCTAACTTTCCATTGCTGTACTATTCTCCCCTTTGGTCGACTTTTATTCATTTTCGCCGTCTTTTGACAGATAAATTAAAATAAATCCCTACATTTGCTTACTATTTGATAACAATAAGAACTTTACATACTCACTGTTATGGAAAAAATAGACAATCTTGACCGACAGATTTTGGAGATTATTTCGCAGAATGCCCGCATCCCTTTCAAAGATGTAGCCACTGAATGCGGTGTGTCGCGTGCTGCTATCCATCAACGTGTACAGCGTCTGATAGACCTCGGCGTCATTGTTGGTTCAGGTTATCATGTAAATCCCAAATCTCTCGGATATAGAACTTGTACTTATGTAGGCATCAAGCTGGAAAGAGGTTCTATGTATAAAACGGTGGTTGCTGAGTTGAACAAGATTCCCGAGATTGTAGAATGCCACTTCACCACAGGCCCCTATACGATGCTGACCAAAGTATACGCCCGCGACAACGAGCATCTAATGGATCTATTGAACAACAAGATGCAGGAAATACCGGGTGTAACGGCCACCGAGACATTGATTTCTCTGGAACAGAGCATCAAGAAAGAGATACCCATTTGTCCCGAAAAATAGAGAAGAATAAATAAGTAACTTCACTCACTTATGATCAAATACGAATAGCGATGGATTTCTTAACCGAATATCATTTGTCGGGTATTGTCATCGGCATCTGTACCTTTATCATCATCGGCTTGTTCCACCCCATAGTGGTGAAAGCGGAATATTATTGGGGTACCCAATGTTGGTGGATTTTTCTTTTGCTCGGCGTTGGAGGCATCGTAGCTTCCCTTTGCACGGAGAACATCATGATATCTTCTCTTCTGGGCGTATTCGCTTTCTCCTCATTCTGGAGCATCAGAGAAGTATTCGAGCAAGAAGAGCGGGTAAAGAAAGGCTGGTTCCCCAAGAATCCCCAAAGAACTTATAAATTCTGAAAGCCAAAGCCACAAGTATTTTCAGCTGAAAGTTTTGCATATTTCACCGGAAAGCGCTACTTTTGCTCCGCTATTCCTCAAAGGAAAGCCGGACTTGTAGCTCAGTTGGTTAGAGCAACAGACTCATAATCTGGAGGTCCCT
>CAUUOT010000132.1:0-4451 GCA_963546815.1 uncultured Bacteroides sp. | reverse complement strand
CAGACAGAAATAGTAAATCAAGCATACAAGAACTCTAAAAGCAAACAGACCAAAGGATACAGAGTACAGACCTTCAGAAACCCTTCGGCAGCAAGGTTGCCGTCGACATAGAGAGCTACACCATACACCGTGGCGACATGCTGGGACTGGTGGGCAACAACGGTGCCGGAAAAACCACCCTCTTCCGCCTCATCCTCGACCTGCTGAAAGCTGACAGAGGAAACGTCACCATAGACGGCACGGACACCAGCCGGAGCGAGGAATGGAAAAGAGACACGGGCGCCTTCATCGACGACGGTTTCCTGATAGACTACCTGACGCCCGAAGAGTATTTCTACTTCATCGGCAAGATGTACGGACTGAATAAACAAGAGGTGGACAGACGCTTACTCCCCTTCGGTCGTTTCATGAACGGCGAGGTGCTGGGACAGAAAAAGTTCATCCGCAACTTCTCCATGGGAAACATGCAAAAGGTAGGCATCATCTCGGCCATGCTTCACCACCCGCAACTGCTGATTTTGGACGAGCCGTTCAACTTTCTCGACCCCAGTTCGCAATCCATCATCAAGCACCTGCTGAAGAAGTACAACGAAGAACACGGTGCCACCGTCATCATCTCCAGCCACAACCTGAACCATACGGTAGACGTGTGTCCGCGCATCGCCCTGCTGGAGAACGGCGTCATCATCCGCGACATCAAGAACGAGCACAACTCTGCCGAGAAGGAATTGGAAGCCTACTTCAACATCAGTGTAGAGGAAGAGATTGCCGAGGAAACCTCGGACACATCCGAACAGACATCGATGCAAGAAACGCAGCCAATGGAATAAACAATCCGAATCATATAGTAAAACTCCAAAGCCAAAAAATCATGAAGAAAATTATCAGTCTCCTCCTGCTTATCTGCCTTGTGCAGAGCGCCCATGCGCAACTCTTGTGGAAAATATCCGGCAAGGGATTGGAAAAACCGTCGTACATCTTCGGCACCTACCACCTCTCGCCCCTCGGCATCAAGGACAGCATTGCCGCCCTACCGCAAGCCGTGAACGAAACCTCGCAGGTTTATGGTGAGGTGGTCATGAGCGAGATGATGTCGCCGGCTTTTGTGCAAAGCATGCAACAGCAGATGATGATGCCCCAAGACAGCACACTGCAAAGTCTCTTCACGCCCGAACAATACGAAGAACTGGGCAAAGTGGTCAAAGAGAACATGATGGTGGACATCGCCATGCTGGCACAACTGAAACCGGCCGCCATCAACACGCAACTCGCCGTGATACTCTATATGAAACATACGCCGGGCTTCAATCCGCAGGAACAGCTCGACGCCTACTTTCAGCAACAGGCACAGCAACAGGGCAAGAAAGTGGGCGGACTGGAAGCACCCCAATCGCAAGTGGATATCCTCTTCAACAGCCAGACGCTGAAACGTCAGGCGGAGATTCTGTATTGTACGGCGAGTGACATCGACAGAACCGTAGGACAAGTCAAACGCGTGATTGCAGCCTATCGGAAGCAGGATTTGAATGCGATGTTGCAACTGCTGGCCGAACGTCGCGGCGACTCGTGCGACCCTCTGCCCGGAGAAATGGAAGCGTTGATTGACAACCGCAACAAAGCATGGGCCGAAAAGATGCCCGCCCTCATGAGCGAGGCTCCCACGCTCTTCGTGGTAGGCGCCGGACACCTGCCCGGCGACAACGGCGTATTGAACCTGCTGCAACAGCAAGGCTATACGCTGGAAGCCCAGAAGTAAGAAGAGCTTGTTCTGAGACCGTCGCAACAGACACAAGTGTTTTAGCTTCTCAAAGGCTTGTGTCTTTCGTGTCAAACACAAGCCTTTGAGAAGTCAAACACAAGTGTCTGAGAAATCAAACACAAGCCTCTGACAAAACAGGTGTTTATCTTCGCAAGAATTACAAAGATTACCCGGTCGGGATAAAAGCTGCAAACATACTGATAATAGAAAAACGGCATTTGTGCAGAGATACTCTGTTTCAAGTGCCGTTTTCTGATAATGACTGATGCCTTGACCAAACCTCCTATGGGAAACAGGATGAGTTGGTAAGTGCCTTATTCTGTGAATGGGCCATCGTTCAATACCGCCTCTTGCCTGACCTTTGTCTGCTCTTATTGAAGCACGAAACGCAGGTTTCCTCCCTGCACCAGCTCTTCGTGAGAGATGCGATAGTGCGACAGCCTCTTACCGCCCAGCTTCATCTCACGGATGTAAAGAGACGTTGCCGAGGGACGCTCGGTTTCTATCACCAGGCGGTCGCGCCCCCAGAACTTCGGGTCGAGCCGGATGGTGACCTTGTCGAATAGCGGGGTGGAAAGCGTATAGGCCGGTTCGCCGGGACAGTCGGGATAGAAGCCCATCATGTTGAAAACTGCCCAGGCGGACATGGTGCCTGTATCGTCGTTGCCGGGAATGCCGTCGGGGGCATCCTTGAAGTACGTCCGGAGCAGGCGATGCAACTCTTTCTGCGTGCGCCACTCTTCGCCCTTGAAATAGGAGAAAAGGTGGGCGTAGGCGATGTCCGGCTCGTTGGCCGGGTCATAAAGTCCCTCGTCGAAGACGCGTTGCAGCTTGTCGATGAAGGGTTTCTTTCCTCCCATGAGCTGCGCCAGCCCTTTGATATCGTGAGGCACATAGAAGGTGTAGTTCCAAGCGCAACCTTCGTGGAAGCCGGGATTGGGCTCGAAGTTCGCGCCTTGCTTCGGGTCGAAAGGAGCATAAAACTCACCGTTCGGCAGGATGGGGCGGAAGGTGCCTGACTCTTTGCTGTAATAGTGCTTGTAGCCCAACGAACGCTCATGAAACAGGCGGGCATCGGCCTGATAGCGGCGCGCCTTTTCTTTCTCTCCGCGTGCGGCTACCTCCTTGCCAAGCGCTTCGGCCATGCGCGAAAGGGCATTGTCGGCAATGTAATATTCCAGCGCATGAGACACGGAATTGTCATACTTCCCGCGCAAGGGAACGTAGCCTAAAGAGAGATAGTCGTCGTTGTCGGGGCGCAAGAGGTTGTCCGCTCCGGGCAGGGTGGCTCCCTTGCGCATGGCTTCGTAGGCTGTTTCGATATCAAAGTCGCGCAAGCCTTTCAGCCAAGTATCCACGATGACGGGGATAGAGGGGTCGCCCTCCATGGTCAGCGTCTCCCGGCCATACAATTCCCACTTGGGCAGCCATCCGTGCTCGCGATACATATCGAGCATGGAGCGTACCATCTGCAACTGCCGTTCGGGATAGACCAGCGTGAGGAGCTGATGCACATTGCGATACGTGTCCCACAGGGAGAAGACGGTATAGCGGTCGCCCTGTGCGGTGAGCACCTTGTCGCTTTCCATGGCCGGATATTGCCCGTTGACATCTTGCAGGATATTGGGGTGTATCAGTGTATGATAGAGGGCGGTATAGAACACGGTTTTCCGTTCTTCCGTACCCCCTTCGACAAGGATGCGCGACAGGTCTTCGTTCCAGCGGCGACGGGCTTCGTCCAGTATTTGGGCGAAGTCTTTGCCTTTCTGCTCGGCCTCCAGATTGAGACGGGCGTTCTCCATGCTTACGAACGAGACGCCCATCTGTACCTCAATCTGCTCGCCTTCGCGGGTGTTGAATGTAAGATATGCGCCGATGTCATCGCCCGCCAACTCTCTGCCATAGTGGGTGTAGAGCTTGTAGCGTCCGTTGTCGGCATCCCATTCCGCCTCTACGCCGGTCATGGGACGCTGCTTCTTCCAATAGCCCGAAGCCACCGGCTGCTTGTTGACGCGCATCACGAAATAGATGGGAAACACGGCCTGCGGGTTGTAGCAGAAGGTGCCCAACAGCTTCGTGCCTTCGAACTCGCAGTCGCCCGTCCGCCACAGAAAAGCACCGGTTTCGTTGGTAAGCCCCTCGCCCAGATTGAACAGCACATGGCTCTGCCCGGCAGGGAAAGTGAAGCGGGCCACACCGGTGCGCGGCGTGGCGGTGACCTCGGTCTTCACCCCATAGCGGGTCAGGAAATTGCTGTAGTATCCGGGAGAGGCCTGCTCGTCCGTATAGCGACTGCCATATTCCTTATAATCTACGGAGAGCTTGCCCGTAGTGGGCATCAGCAGCAACGAACCCAAGTCGGGACACCCCACTCCGCTGAGGTTGACGTGGGAATATCCGGTAAAGAAACAGTTGTGATATTCGTAGGGCGTAGACCACCAACGGGCATCCTTATCGTATTGATTATCTTCGGAGCCCATCACGTTGAAAGGCACCACGGACATCATTCCGTTGGGGCATACGGCACCTGGATTGGTGGTGCCGAAGTTGGAGGTGCCGATAAACGGATTGACATAGTCGACAGGACGTTTGTCCGCCGCCGATACTGCCGCAAGCAGGCCGAAAGAGAGGATGAAAAAGGGTATCAGTCGTTTCATGGCAGCAGAAATCAAATACTTGTACGCTTCGTAAA
>CAUUOT010000131.1:0-4495 GCA_963546815.1 uncultured Bacteroides sp. | reverse complement strand
TGTTGCGCGTCATCGACGATCAGTATGTAGACACCGTAAACATGAACGAACTGATAGAAGAAGCCATGCCCCAGATATTGGCCGAGCTCGACCCCCACTCCACCTACATCCCGGCGCAAAAGCTGGAAGAGGTCAATTCCGAACTCGAAGGCAGCTTCAGCGGCATAGGCATTCAGTTCACCATTCAGGAAGACACGATACACGTAAACAGCGTCATCCCCGGAGGGCCTTCCGAAAAAGTGGGACTGATGGCGGGCGACCGCATCGTGACGGTGAATGACAGCCTATTTATCGGAAAGAAAGTGACCAACGAGATAGCAATGAGAAACCTGAAAGGCCCCAAAGGCAGCCAAGTAAAACTGGGCATCAAGCGAGCTACGGAGAAGAAACTGCTCGACTTCACCATCACCCGGGGAGATATTCCGCAGAACACCATCGATGCGGTCTATATGCTCGATAAAAACTTCGGCTATATACAAATCAGCAAGTTCGGCCGCACCACGCATGTGGAGCTGCTGAACGCCATCGCACAGCTGAAACACGAGAAGTGCAAGGGACTGATTATCGACCTGCGCGACAACACCGGCGGATACATGGAAGCCGCCACGCGCATGGTCAACGAATTTCTGCCCGAAGGAAAACTCATCGTATATACCGACGGACGAAAGTATCCGCGCATGGAAGAGATTGCCAACGGCACCGGCAGCTGCCAGAAGATGCCATTGGTAGTGTTGGTCAACGAGGGTTCGGCCTCTTCCAGCGAAATCTTTGCCGGAGCCATCCAAGACAACGACCGCGGCACCATCGTGGGCCGGCGCTCGTTCGGCAAAGGATTGGTGCAGCAACCCATCGACTTCAGCGACGGCTCGGCCATCCGGCTGACCATCGCGCGCTACTACACCCCCTCGGGACGCTGCATCCAGCGCCCGTACGAAAGCGGTAAAAACAGCAAGTACGAAATGGACTGGCTCACTCGCTACGAGCACGGCGAGTTCTTCTCGAAAGACAGCATCAAGATGGACGAGACGCTGCGCTACTCCACCAGTCTGGGCAGGCCCGTCTACGGCGGCGGCGGCATCATGCCCGACGTATTCGTCCCCCAAGACACCACCGGAGTCTCCTCTTACCTGATAGAGGTCACCAACAAAGGACTGATTTTGCAATTCGGCTTCCGGTACACCGACCTCAACCGCGGCAGATTAGGCGAATACAAGGACGAGGAGAGCCTGTCCAACTACCTCCGCCGCCAAGGCATCGTAGAACAATTCCTGCACTTTGCCGACTCCAAAGGCGTGAAAAGGCGCAACCTCCTTATCCACAAGTCATACAAACTGCTGGAGCGAAGCCTCTGCGGCAACATCATCTACAACATGCTAGGCAGAGAGCAGTACATCCGCTACATCAACCAGAGCGACCCCGCCGTGAGCAAAGCCCTCGAAATCCTGCAGAAAGGCGAAGCCTTCCCCAAGGCACCCGAAAAGTCATAACCTCCCCGCCGCCCTCTTCCTTAGAATAAAGGCAGCTCACGCAGCCGCCCCCACACCCCGGCCGAAGCCCTCCCAACGCTTCGGCCGGAGCCATTCCTATACCTCCGCCTGAACCGTCCTTACACTCCGACTAAAGTCATTCCCTCACTCCTATCGAATTATCTACACGTTGAGAAATATTTATCTACACGTTGAGAAATATTTATCTACATGTTGAGAAATATTTATCTACACGTTGATAATTCGACTCTCTCGGAACATCGACCGTGATACATGCGGGGCACGGAGCGCTGTCCAGGCACTTATACCTCGATTGAATTTGTATTTGAACGGCAAATGAGCACCCTTCCGCCCGTCTTGACGACCAGCGGATGAAAGCACGGAACAGGAAGCGTGTTTTTATGGGAAACGAGCCTTACGCCCTATCGGAATACGATGTTCGTGATGACCTGCGCCCCCACGTAGCGGTTCAGGTTGCACACCAGCAACTCGCGCCCCATCATCAGTTCCTGGCGCAGGGCCGCCGAGGTGAGGTGCACGTACAGCACTTGATTTTTGAGGTAAAGCTCGCGGGTGTAAGACGCCACGACAGGGCCCAACACTTCGGGCCACGCGGCTATCAGCCGCCGTTCGTTCAGCGGAGACTCCAGACACTCTTGTCTGAGATATTTGCGGATCAGCTTTCCTATCTGCTCGGCGTCGTTGCGCTTCATCTCTCCCCCTCCTCCATACGCGAAACGGCTCCACGCTCCACGCGGAACATACAGAAATCGCTGCCCACCTTATGCAGGATACGGTCCAGATGCTCGCGGTTGGTATCCGTGATGAATATCTGCCCGAAGCTGTCGCCCGCCACCAGCTTGATGATTTGCTCCATGCGCATAGCGTCCAGCTTGTCAAAGATGTCATCCAGCAGCAGCAAAGGCACGGTTGTACCCATGCGTTTCAGAAAGTCGAACTGTGCCAGCTTCAATGCCACCAGATACGTCTTGTTCTGCCCTTGAGATCCCTCACGCCTGATGGGGAAATCGCCCAAAAGCATGTTCAACTCATCCTTGTGTATACCCCGCAAGGAATATCCCATGACCCGGTCGCGCATACGGTTTTCCTTCAAGACCTCCAACAGAGAGGCGTCCCGCGCATGCGAATCGTAAGTCAGCCCCACCCGCTCTTTATCTTGCGAGATGAACGAATAAAACGACTGGAATATGGGAATGAACTCACAGATAAACTCCTCTCGCTTGCGGAAGACCACCTCGCCCGCCTGTGCCATCATCTCCTCCCACACCTCGAACAGTTCCTCTTCCACCGGCCGGTCGCTCTTCAGCAACGTGTTACGCTGTGCCAACGCCTTGTTATAACGAATCAACGCCTCGAGATACTCCTTATCGTACTGTGATATGACCACATCCATAAAACGTCGACGCTCGTCACTGCCTCCCGCAATCAGCTCCGAATCCGCCGGAGACACCATCACCAGCGGCAAGAAACCGATATGGTCAGATAAGCGAGTGTACTCCTTCTTGTTCCGTTTGAACTGCTTCTTCTGGCGGCGCTTCATGCCGCAATAAATCTCCTCCGGAGTACCGTCCTGCACTTCATAGAATCCCTGAATGACAAAGAAGTCAGCCTCGTGACGGATATTCTGAGAGTCCACAGGATTACCCGCACTCTTGCAAAAAGAAAGGAAATAGACAGCATCCAGCAAATTCGTTTTCCCCATGCCGTTCTGTCCGAAAAAGCAGTTCAATTTGCGCGAGAAAGAGAGTTCCACCTGTTCCAGGTTCTTGTAATTAAGGATGGATATACGTTTCAGTATCATGCGATAACAATGAGTTCAAGTGCAAAAGTAGAAAGTTTTCCGTGGTTTTCAGAAGCCCACTGAAAAAAGATGGCTCTAAATTTCGCCTATATTCATAAAAGACTTACTTTTGCCCGTCGAAAATGACTTCGTATTGAGAACAATAACAATAAAGATCATATTAAAATGGCAGAAGAAAAAAAGAAGAATGACGCCTTAAACGTGGAAGACGCGCTGACACAATCGGAGGCCTTTCTCATCAAGAACAAAAAAGCAATCATCGGCATCGTAGCGGCAATCATCATTATCGTAGCCGGAATAGTGATGTACAAAAACCTCTACGCTAATCCGCGCGAAGAGAAGGCACAAGCAGCCCTATTCAAAGGACAAGAGTACTTCGAGGAAGACGATTTTGAACAAGCCCTGAACGGCGACAGCATCGGTTACGCAGGCTTTATCAAAATAGCAGACCAGTACAGCGGAACCAAAGCCGCCAATCTTGCAAAAGCCTATATGGGCATCTGTTATGCGAACCTCGGCAAATACGATGAGGCAGTAAAAGCACTCGACAGCTTCGACGGAAGCGATCAGATGGTGGCTCCCGCCGTGATTGGAGCAATGGGCAACTGCTATGCGCAGATCGGCCAGATGGAAAAAGCAGCTTCCTTGCTGCTCAAAGCAGCTGATGCGGCCGACAATAATTCACTCAGCCCCATCTATTTGTTGCAAGCCGGAGAAATATTGGTAAAGCAAGGCAAATACGATGAAGCCATCAAGGCCTATACTGCCATCAAGGATAAGTACTTCCGCTCCTATCAGGCTATGGACATCGACAAATATATCGAACAAGTCGAATTGATGAAGAAATAACATACTTGCATAGAGAGATTCAGGCACGGATTACATGGAAAGCACGGAAAAAGATAACTGCCGTGGAAGTTTGTGTAATCCGTGCCTCTTTCTTTTCACTTTTTCAAATCACTTTCATTCTCTAATTGCTAATTCAGAACAACTATGGCAACAGCTTACCATAATCTTTCGGACTATGATTTCCATTCTGTCCCCGATGCAAAGAACATGAAATTCGGCATTGTCGTGTCTGAGTGGAACTACAATATCACGGGGGCTCTTTTGAGAGGAGCGATTGACACTCTGAAGAAACACGGGGCAAAAGATGAGAATATCTTGGTAAAGACCGTTCCCGGCA
>CAUUOT010000130.1:0-4503 GCA_963546815.1 uncultured Bacteroides sp. | reverse complement strand
TTGTAGTGATTGGTGATTACTCTGTCATTAGAGCGCCAAAGGTAGTCCTTTTTATACTATGAATGATTAACTTTGCCCACAAAAAAGCGGATTTCACGATGAAGATAGCCGATATAGACTTGGGAACGCATCCCGTATTTCTCGCTCCGATGGAAGACGTCACCGATCCTGCTTTCCGCCTGATGTGCAAACAGTTCGGCGCAGATATGGTATATACCGAGTTCGTGTCTGCCGACGCCTTGATACGCTCGGTGAGAAAGACCGAGCAGAAACTGAACATCAGTGATGAAGAGCGCCCCGTGGCTATACAGATATACGGGAAAGATACGGATACAATGGCAGAAGCCGCCCGCATTGTGGAGGAGGCACGCCCCAACATACTCGATATTAATTTCGGTTGCCCCGTGAAGCGCGTGGCTGGCAAGGGAGCTGGTGCGGGAATGCTGCAAAACGTTCCACTCATGCTGGATATTACCCGGGCTGTGGTGAATGCGGTGAAGATACCCGTCACCGTGAAAACACGCCTTGGATGGGATGCCGACCACAAAATCATCGTCACCTTGGCCGAGCAACTGCAAGATTGCGGCATCGCCGCCCTCACCATACACGGACGTACCCGTGCGCAGATGTACACCGGCGAGGCGGACTGGACACTCATCGGTGAGGTAAAGAAGAATCCGCGGATGCGCATCCCCATCATCGGCAACGGCGACGTCACCACCCCCCGGCGAGCCAAAGAGTGTTTCGACCTTTACGGGGTGGATGCCGTCATGATAGGGCGTGCCAGCTTTGGCCGTCCGTGGCTTTTCAAGGAAGTGAAGCATTATTTGGAAACGGGTGAAGAGTTGCCCCCGCTCACTTCGGAGTGGCAACTGAACGTGTTGCGCCAAGAGGTGGAAGACAGCATCCGGCTGCTGGACGAACGTCGGGGCATTCTGCACGTGCGTCGCCATCTGGCGGCCAGCCCTTTGTTCAAAGGTATTCCCAATTTCCGCGAGATGCGGATAGCCATGCTGCGCGCCGAAACAAAGGAAGAGCTGTATCGCCTCTTCGAGGCCATCACTCCGATGCTGCCGTAGTTCCGGCTACCTGAACAGAGGCTGCGCAAACCACCGCTTGAACATCCACGTCACCAAGACATAAATTCCGAAAGCAGACAGGAAACCGGCGACAGAGTCAATCAGATAGTGCGCCTGTATGTAGACCGTAGCCCCGCACAACAGCAGATAGAAAGGCATCAGGCAGGCAAACAGGCGTTTGCTTCCGCGCCAGGCCATAATCATCAGAATGGTGGACATGCCCACGTGCGAGCTGGGGAAAGCCGCCGTAGGACGCTCGCCTACCTGCTGCGAACCTTCCACCAGGTTGTAGAAGAAGCCATGCTCGTAGCCGGGACCGGGAAGGAGTTCTTGGTTGTGATGGAAATAGTCGCCGATGGACGGGAAGATGCCTTGAGCCACATTGTCGTCGCCGATGGCGGGGAAATAGAACTGCGGCCCGGCAACCGGAACGAATATATATATAAGGTAATAGACAAAAAAAGCGGTGACCACCACGAACGAAACCTTCTCGAACAGCTCGTACCGGTAGAAGAAGTACCACAACATCACCACCAGTATCATCGGGTAGTAGAAGAAGTAACCCATGTTGAAAGGCTCGCTCACCCACATCTGCGGCAGACACTCGTTGAACCACACGGCAGGCTGCCCGCCGAATATCCACTGCTCGGCCGAGGCAAACACGTGGTCGAGGTTGGGGAAGACCCGGTTGAACTCGAACGTATCCGGATACCAGTAAGACAGCAGCGACATCTGGATGGCCATGCGCACGAAAGCCGAGAATTTGCAAGGGGCCAACCGATAGAGGTACATCAGCAGGAACGTCATGCACGCAATCACCACACGGTCTACCAACATCCTACCCGGGTGATCCATTTCCTGAAAAAGGAACAAAATCAAGATAGACGTCAGCAGATTATAAATCAGTGTTATCTTCTCGACTGCAAACAGTCCTTTATAGGTCTCCGTCTTTTTGAATAAATCTAAAGCCATCCTTGTTCTTTATACCAAACGATTGTCTTCTTCACGCCCCGCTCCAAGTCGTACCGGGGCATGTAGCCCAGCTCGTCGACGGCGGGAGTGATGTCGCACTGCCAATTGCGTTGTTTCATGATGTTATACTTATCGGGATTGAGCGTGCTGGCCGCATTACGCCGTCTCGCCCGGAAGTCGGCGAGCAGAGATACCGCCTTGAGCACGAAGAGCGGGCATCGGAGGCGGACGACGAAGGGGTTGCCCAGCTCCTTCCGTATCAAGTCGGAGAAAGAGCGGCTGCGATATACCTGTCCGTCGGTCAGGAAGTAGGCTCTGCGCGAAATCCGTTTCTCCAAGCCGAGGAAGACCGCCTGCACCACGTCGTCGACATAGACGAACGTGAGGTCTTGCCGGCGGAAGCCCACCGAGAAGTCTATGTGTCGCTCGATAGACCGGGCCATGAGGTAGTAGTCTTTCTCGCGCGGGCCATACACCCCCGTGGGGCGGAAGATGACGTAAGGAAAGTCCGGGAGGCTCTGCAGATAACGCTCCGCCTGCAGCTTGCTTCGTCCGTAGGCCGTATTGGGTTGGGGCGTGTCAGCCTCCGAGATTGGGTCGTACGTCTCTTCACGGACGGGGCCGAAGACGCTCAACGTGCTGATGAAGACAAACTGCCGGGGCACCATGTCCAGCTCTCTGAGTGCATCCACGAAAGAGCGGGTCTGAAGGAAGTTCACCCGGTGGAACTCGCCTCGATCAGCACACTTGGTCACGCCGGCGCAATGCACGATGTAATCGAACTTGCCCGAAACGTCCCTGTGCCGGGCCAGCTGTTCGCGCAGCGCGTCGGGGTGCGCAAAGTCCCATTCGAGCAGGTGTATCCTGCCGTCGCGCAGATACTCGCGGCTGCTGGACGGGCGTACGGTCGCCCACACGTCAAGTCCGCGCCTCAACGCCTCTTCCACGATGAAACTACCTATAAATCCGCTTGCTCCGGTCACTAAGATTCTTTCCATGCTGCTGAACGTTCACCGACGGGGACTTTGGGATGCTCCCGCCAAATCGCTGCAAAGATAGCAGATAATCTATTACGGACTTTCGCTCCGTCCTTATTTTACCTCCCCCGTCCGACATCAGAAGAATAAATCGGTGAGATGCTCTTCAAGATGCGGGTGTATACCTATATTATATATAATACCAGCGTTCGATATAAGAAACTTGAGGCTGAAAGAAGGATATCGGGTTCAGGTTATTATGTATCTTTGCGTCCGATTTTTCTTTGGAATAGAAAACTTTCTTTTAGGATGAAAATAGGAATAATCAGCGCGATGGACAGCGAGCACCGGCAGTTGGCGGAGCGCTTGCAAGGCAGGGAGGAGGCAGGCGATGCCCGCTTTAAGTACGTGACGGGGCGGCTGGGACGGAACCAGCTGGTGCTGACGCAATGCGGCATAGGCAAGGTGAATGCAGCCGTGGGAGCCACGGAGCTTATCCGGCGGTTCAGCCCAGACTGCGTTATCAGCACCGGGGTGGCAGGCGGCATAGACCCTTGCCTGAAGGTGACGGACGTGGTGGCGAGCAGCCGCACGGTGTATCACGACGTATGGTGCGGCGATGGCAACGCTTACGGGCAGGTGCAGGGGCTTCCGCTCTATTTCGAGTCGAACGCCGCTCTGCTGCGGCATGCCTTGAAGCTGAACGGTACCGGACTGGAGACCCGTATACACAGCGGACTGATTTGCACCGGCGACCAGTTCATCACCGAGCAGTCGGGACTCGCCGCCGTGCGCAGACACTTCCCCGAAGGAATGGCGGTAGATATGGAGTCGGCTGCCATTGCGCAGACTTGCTGCCTGCATCAGGTTCCTTTCCTGAGCTTCCGCATCGTCAGCGACACGCCCGGGGGAGCAGACCAGTTTGCGCAATACCTCAACTTCTGGGATACTGTGGCGGAACGATCTTTCCGCACCACGTGGGCTTTTCTCTCCTCGTTGCCCGAAAACCTTCTCGCTAACTAAGAACTTAAAGATAAAATGACTGAAGACATGAAGAAGATTCCCAGCTTTACCATCGACCACATCCATTTGCTGCGCGGTATTTATGTTTCGCGCAAGGATGAAGTGAACGGCGAAGTAATCACCACTTTCGACATTCGGATGAAAGCGCCCAACCGCGAGCCGGCATTGGGGCAGGGCGCACTGCACACCATCGAGCATCTGGCTGCCACCTACCTGCGCAACGAGCCGCACTGGGCGGATAAGGTCATCTATTGGGGGCCTATGGGCTGCCTGACCGGAAACTATCTGTTGATGAAAGGCGACTTGCAGCCGCAAGATATCCTCGTCCTGATGCAGGATACTTTCCGCTTTGTAGCCCAATACACGGGCGAAATTCCGGGCACTACGCCGGAAGACTGTGGCAACTATCTGCTGCACGACCTGCCTATGGCAAAGTGGGAGTCTGCCAAATA
>CAUUOT010000129.1:0-4569 GCA_963546815.1 uncultured Bacteroides sp. | reverse complement strand
CGCAGGCATTTTCACGACGAAGTTGCCGGGCACAAGCACCGTAATGACAGCTTTCGTCGCCCGTCCGTCCGCCCAATCAAGGTCGACGGAAGCGCCACCACGTACACGCATACCGCGGAAACTTCCTGATTGCCAACTATCCGGCAGAGCGGGCAACAGATGGATGAAGCCCTCATGGCTTTGCAAGACCATCTCGCCGACACCTGCGGCCCCGCCGTAGTTTCCATCGATTTGGAAAGGTCGATGCGAGCAGAACAGGTTGGGGAAGGTGCCGCTGCCATGTCGTCCGGTCTTGGCGTCGATAGCCGGATGCAGCAGGCTCTTGAACAGCGTCCATGCACGATTGCCGTCGCCCAAACGAGCCCAGAAATTGATTTTCCAGGCACGGCTCCATCCCGTACCTCCGTCACCGCGGCGGTTCAGCGTGGCACGGCATGCGTCGGCCAGTGCGGGCGTAGCGGTGGGTGAGATAAGATTTCCCGGATGCAGGCCGTAAAGGTGGGACACGTGACGATGGTGTATCTCCACCTCTCTATAATCTTCGAGCCATTCTTGCAGATAGCCGTCTTTGCTGATCTGCATAGGCGGGAATTGTTTCAAGTCGGCTTCCAGCTCTTTCACTTCGTCCTCGTCGCAATGCAAGAGGCGGGCGGCGGAGATGACGTTGGAATACAGCTCGGTCAACAATTGCACATCCATCGTAGGGCCCATGCAGATGCTGACTGGCGTCGTACTGTCTCCCGGCACATAGAAACTGTTCTCTGGCGAAGAAGTGGGAGCAGTCACCAACCATCCATGCTTGGGCTCATGCACTGTGGTAGAACGGAAAAAGTGGGCAGCCCCTTTCAGTATCGGATAGATGCGGCGCAGGTATTCCTTGTCCTGCGTATATAGATAGTGTTCCCACAGATGAGCGCACAGCCAGGCGCCTCCGGTATTGGTGGCTCCCCAAGAGGGATGCTCGCCGGGAGCCGTATAGTTCCATACATTGGTCATCATGTGGAGCACCCACCCTTGCGCCTTGTCGCCGTAGAAAGCCGTAGCGGTCTCCCTCCCCGAGGGGATCAGGCGCTCTATCAAGGAGGTCAACGGCTGATAGAGTTCGGATAGGCCGGCTTGCTCCAGCGGCCAATGGTTCATCTGAACATTGATGTTGGTGTGGTAGTCGCCGTTCCAAGGTGTCTGCAGGGTGTTTGCCCAAAGTCCCTGCAGGTTTGGCGGCAGGCTGCCGGGACGGGTACTGCAGATGAGCAAGTAGCGGCCGTAGTTGTAGTATAGGGCAGCCAACGCGGGTGAATCTTGCTGTACAAAACGCAGGATGCGTTGGTCCGTGGGGAGCGCATCGTCCATAGTGGCGGGCAAGGTGAGGGAGACACGGTTGTAAAGCGAGCGATGGGTGGACTCGGCCTTCAGTGTTTGCTCCAGCCGTGCATGCACTGTGGCGAACGAGGCGCCCGCCGGCATCAAGTCGTTCAACAAGCTATCGCAAACCTCGGCATAGCGTGTGCCGGGGAACCGGGTGCCTGCCGCCCCGAACGAGGTGGCAGCCGAAATCACTAGCCATGCTTCCCTTCCGTTCTTCAGGCTGATGCCATGCTTGGCATCGACGGTCGGCTTGCCGCCTTTCGATACCAGCCGTGCGGCAACGCGGTATTTCATTCCGTCTCGGCCGGGCTGTCCGCTATCCAGCATGCCGCTCATCAACAGGGTATTGCCTTCGACGGTCACGAAGGCGCGTTCCGGACGACTCAGTCGGGCGGAGAAAGTCAATGCCCCCTTACTACCGGCCGTCAGATGTATCAGCATGACGTCCTTGTCGCGCGAGACGAAATATTCGCGCCGATAGTCAACGCCCTCCAGCTTAAAATCGGTATACGCCACGGCTTCACGCAAGTCAAGACTCCGACGGTAATGCTCCGGCTGGCAGTCGGACTCTGCAGTGGAAACGGCTTTTTCGGGATAATCGAACTCTATGTCGAGGTTCCCCAACACCTGATACGTGCCATACCTCCTGTCGGCTTCTTCTTTCTTGGGGACGAAGCTGCTGTACATCAGTTCTTGTGCCTCGCGGTTCTTTCCCTCGAACAGTAGCCGGCGGATGGCGGGCAGGCTCTTAGCCGCTTCTGGGTTGCTGTAATCCGCCTCCGAGCCACTCCAAAGGGAAATATCGTTCAGAACGATGTGCTCGTGCCGCACCCCGCCGTTCGGCATCATGCCCAGGCGTCCATTGCCCAACGGAAGCGTTTCTTCCCAAATGGAAGCGGGGGCAGTGTAATAAAGCCGGTGGTTGCAATCGGCGGTTGGGAGCGGTGACTGTGCATGCAGAGGGCACGAGCAACCGATAGAGGCCACAAACCAAAGGGAGCGAAAGAGTGTTTTCATAAGCGATGCTTTTTATAAGTTTCATCTAAAGGATGCGCAAACCTACTGTTTTTTATTGGAAAGACCTTGCGTTGGGCCTCGCATTCTGCGTCAAGAAGCCGTTTTATCGACCTTTGAAGAAAGGAGAATGGCCCGCCCTCCGACGACCGGGTTTTCCTTTCTCTTCTCTCCGCAAGTCTTTCCTATGGTTTTACTCTTACTGAATTTTCTACATGTAGGAAAGAGATAACCTCGGTACACGAACACGGATGATAGGCATTATAGCATGTCGTCTCCCGGCGTATAGAAAGACATTAAGTGGCTGAAACAAAGAAAGGAGGCCGCCCAAACCTGTGTTGAGGCAGCCTCCTTAGCCGTTGTTAAAATGAAACCAAGAATTTGCTATTCTTTATCCCACCAGATACGCCCTTCGGTACGTTCGATGCCGGTGCCGTACTTGGCGTCCTTCTTCAAGGCTTCGACGGCCGCGTTGTAGTTGTTAATGTTCAACGTGTTGGGTGAACCCAGACTGTTGCGGCGTGGAATAACCAGATTGACCTTTGCGTCGCGAATGGTTTCCAGGAAGGCCACACCATCTTCGGGCACGGGATTGTCCTTGAATGCGGGCAAGCCGGTACGTTTCCACGTGGCCCACATCTCGGCGGGTTGCAGATAGAGGTTGATCCACTGCTGAGAGATGATTTTTTCCAACGTGGCGGTCTGGAACTCGGACCTTGCAAGGTATTGGTTAGTCTTGGCGTCGTCTATCGGGTTGTAGTTGGGCGCCTTCTCGGCGGTCTGCGCCACGACGAACATCTTTACGGCAAATGCCTTGTATTGCTCAATCGAGGCACGGATGCCTTCGCGGTACCATGCGGTGGCGTCTTTGCCGGCCACGGCTGCACCCTTCTTGAAAGCGATCTCGGCCAGCATCAGGCAGGTTTCCGGATAGGTCAGGATAGGAGTGAAGCAGCCAATCTTGGTCTGATCTATTTCGTAATCTTTGGCCTCGATGGCACGTGCGGGCATGTTGTTATTGCCGTTCTTGCCTCCGTTCTTCACAAAGTATCGGCTTTCTGCTTGCGAGTGCATGCGGATTTCCAGATTGGCCACCGTACCGTCTTCCTTGTGATAAGGCAACGTCAGGTAGGCATTCTTATTGAAGTTGGTGTTGGCGCTGTCCGGGTTGGCCGACATTCCCACGTAACGGTCCGTGAACTGAGCATACCGGGTGAGGTAATCGGGATATTCCTTCTTGAAGGTATTGAACCAGTCGTCGTTCTCCTTGTTATTGTTTCCTTCGCCGAAACCGTTGCGACGGACCATAACGGGTAGACGCGGGTCGTCATACGCCTTCAGGTAGTTGACGAATGCAGCCGAAGCCACGTAGCGGCTGGTAATATCCTGAATATCGTCGGTATTATCATTATAGTCGTTCGAGTGATTATAGATGCAAGACTCCTCGTTGCTGGCAATGATGTTGCTGCTCGAAGACAGCACTTCGCCGATAACGCTCTCGTAGAAAGCTGCGTCGGCCTTTTCAAGGCGCTGGGCCATCTTCACGCGCAGGGTGTTGCCGAACTTCACCCACTTCTTAACATCTCCGAAGTAGAAGAAGTCATTGTTGCCGAGGGCATACTGATTGGAGCTTGAAGCCTTTAACAGTTCAACGGCAGCCTTCACTTCAGCATCAATCTTCTTGTACATCGGTGTCCCGTCAATGCTCTGTTGATAGAGGTCGTAACGCGGCGTGCGGATGCCTCCGCTTTGTGCACGGAACGCTTCCGTGATGGGGGCTGCTCCGTACGTGTCGAGCACCAGCCATTGCTGGTAATTGAGCAGAATCTGCGAGATGGCCTTCACGTCGTTGTAACGTTCGGCCTCCTTGTTTCTCGGTATGACGGTATTGATAAGGTAGTCCAGTCTCAGACCGAAACCTCCAAACCCGTCGCCATTGGCATTATAATAATAGTCATAGGCGGGGCCGTAGGGCGCGGGATGCTCGTTCGGCTTGGCCTGCGAAATATACGAGCCGCTGGACGGACCTCCCGCCGAAACCAAGTATTGCATATAAATCATCGTTCCGCTATACATGCCGGTCAGATGGCTACGGCTGCAATTGTTGAAGTTTTGAGTAGCTCCGGTAAATACGTTGCGCGGGTCTGTCGTACCTAGTTGTTCCGGGTCTGTGTTCAAGCTCTGATATTC
>CAUUOT010000128.1:0-4594 GCA_963546815.1 uncultured Bacteroides sp. | reverse complement strand
TGAGGCGCAAATCTATCGTGCGGCATCCATCGCTGTCCTGCTGGCTGTATGCTTCTTTATACTGCTGGCCTATCCTTCTTATAAGAAAAAGCGCGTGAGGTAAGGAACGAAAATCACCAATCCTATAATGGCTGCGGCAACGGCACACACCAGTACTGCCCCAGCGGTAATGTCTTTCACTCTGCCTACAGCGGGATGCTGATGGGGAAAAACTAAATCGACCAACTTCTCGATGGCTGTATTGAACAGTTCGGCTGTTATCACCATACCTATGCAAAAGATGATTGCCGTCCACTCTGTCTGGGTAATGCCTAAAGCCGCTCCCGCTATAACTACAAGGACAGCGGCAATCAGGTGAAAACTCAAATTTTGTTCTTCTCCGATGCAGCAACGGATGCCTTTCCAAGCATAACCGAAGCTGCGTAGTTGTTTCTTAAAGTCGTACCTCATATTTATTAGATGACTTAGTTTCTCGTGACCTGTTTCACTCCTTTCACCGCTCTCAACTTCTTGATAAGTGCTTCCAGATGTCCGGTATCACCGACCATGATAGTCAGTGTTCCCGAAAAAAGTCCGTCGTGAGAGTTGATGCCGATGCTTCGCAGGGTAATGCCCGTCTCTTTCGATATGACGGAAGTGATATTGGTTACGATGCCGATATCGTCTTGTCCTACCACACGCAAGGAAATGGGATACTGCATCCCTTGAGACTTTCCGGCCCAACGAGCTCTCACGATGCGATAACCGAACCGAGCGCGCAAGTCGGAAGCATTGGGGCAGTCGTGACGGTGTATCTTGATACCTCCCGTCACACTGACGAAGCCGAAAATCTCATCTCCGTATATAGGATTGCAGCAGCGTGCTAGTTTGAAGTCCAGTCCCTTAAGATTTTGGTCGATGACGAGCACATCTTCTTTGCTGCTTATCTCTTCGGGTATGTTTTGCTGCAAGTTATAGTCTTCAGCACTGCGATAGAAGGTGTTATCATCGCGCGTGTCGCTCTCCCGTCTTTGCAGTTCGAGGTACTTGTCTATGATGCCGTTTACATCCAGTTCTTCATCGGCAATGGCCTGATAGAAATCCGTCACTATCTTAAAGCCGAGCCGTTTGATAAGGCGCATCATGGTGGCTTCATCATACTCAATCTTCCGGTTCTTGAATTTGCGCTCCAAGGTTTCCTTAGCAAAAGCATGCTGTCGGGAAGCCACCTCCTTCAGCGCTTGTCGTATTTTGGTACGGGCTTTGGATGAAGTTACGATGTTCAGCCAATCCTGTTTGGGCGTCTGCGTGTTCGACGTCATGATTTCCACCTGATCTCCGCTGTGTAACACTTGTTTCAGTTGCACGTTCTTGCCGTTCACTTTGGCTCCGATGCACTTACATCCCAACTTGCTGTGGATATGGAAAGCAAAGTCGAGTACCGTAGAACCTTTGCCTAACTTGAACAAATCACCTTTCGGAGTAAATACGAATACCTCGTCCTCGTACAAATCCAGCTTGAACTGATCCATTGTCTCCAGCCCGCTGCTATCCGTATTCTCCAACGCTTCGCGTACGGAGGCCAGCCATTCATCCAGTCCGGACTCGCCCTTTATGCCTTTGTAACGCCAATGGGCGGCAAATCCGCGCTCGGCTATCTCGTCCATGCGTTCGGTGCGTATCTGTACTTCCACCCATTTACCCTCAGGACCCATGACGGTGATGTGCAGCGATTCGTATCCATTGCTCTTGGGCACGGACAGCCAGTCGCGCAATCGTTTCGGGTTAGGTTGGTACATATCGGTCACGATGGAGTAGGCCTGCCAGCATTCCAGTTTCTCTTTCTCGATTTGAGAGTCCAGAATAATGCGGATGGCAAACAGATCATACACGTTTTCGAATGCGCACTTCTGCTTCTTCATCTTCTGGTAGATGGAATGGATGGACTTGGTGCGTCCCTTGATATAGAACTTCAGTCCCGCCTTTTCGAGTTTGGCTTGTACCGGCGCTATGAAAGTAGCAATGTATTTGTCACGCGAGGCCTTCGTCTCGTTCAACTTATCCTTTATATGGTAGTAAATCTCCTTTTCGGTGTACTTCAGCGAGAGGTCTTCCATTTCTGACTTCAGCTTGTATAGTCCCAGTTTATGGGCGAGGGGAGCGTATAGATAGGCGGCCTCGTTGGCTACTTGCCGGCGGGCTTCATCTTGTTCGCAGTCCTTTATCTGTCGCATGATGTTGACTCGGTCGGCAATCATGATGAGGATGACACGCATATCTTCGGCAAAAGACAACAGCAGGTTGCGGAAGTTCTCGGACTCGACGGTGGGACTTTTGGCATAAAGCTCGTTTACACGTATCAATCCACGGATGATGCTTGCCACATCCTCGCCGTAGGTTTGTTCCACTTCTTGGGTGGTGCAACTGCCGCAACGCACGGAGTCGTGCAGCATGAGTCCTAAAATAGATGCTCGTCTCATACCCATCTCCTCGGCGACGATGATGGCCGTCTGCATATCCTTGATAACGGGGTTCAGACCGAATATGTCGCGTTGGACGTGGTTCTTACGTATGGTGTCGATAAGGTGTGTTTTTAGTCTCTTGCAGTCGCCTTTGCGGAGTGTTTCTCCCGAGAGTTGCAGAAGCTTCCGGTAGAGGGAGAAAAGCAGGTCTTTTTCTTGATTGGTGAAGAATTCATCCAGTTCCATGGTCATCCGTATTTCATGTCTCAAAGGTAGGTTTTTTCTTCCTCCTCCTTACGGCTGTTCTGCTTTTTTTGTAATTTTGGGCATGTTTTAATAAGACAAGAGATTAAAGTATGATCACACTGCAAGATAAAGAGACGCTGAACCAGAAGGGTATCTCCGAAGAACAGATAGCCGAACAGATGGCTTGTTTCGAGAAAGGTTTTCCATATCTGAGGCTGTATGCCACAGCATCCGCAGGAAACGGCATCCTGACGCCAGATGCGGATGAGCAGAAGAAATATCTGGATGCGTGGGAAACCTATACACGAACGGACAAGACGGTGGTGAAGTTCGTGCCGGCTTCGGGCGCTGCAAGCCGTATGTTCAAGGACTTGTTCGAATATATCGGCGCAGACTCTGAGATGCCTCAGACGGATTTCGAGCAGACGTTCTTCGAGAAGATAGACCGCTTTGCTTTCTACGAAGACTTGAATGCGGCATGTAAAGGGGCAACGGGAATGGATATCCCGGCCTTGATGGCAGCCCGCAAGCACAAGGTCATCGTTGCAGCCCTGCTCGGAGCGGACGGATTGAATTACGGCACCCTGCCGAAAGGCTTGCTGAAGTTCCATCGATACGAAGAGAACAGCCGCACGCCGATGGAAGAACATCTGGTGGAAGGCGCACTGTATGCCGTCAACAGCAACGGAAAGGTACATGTGCATTTCACCGTCTCGCCCGAACATCGCGCCCTGTTCGAAGCATTGGCGAACGAAAAGAGGACGGCTTATGCAAGGAGATACGGCGTGGACTACGACTTGACCTTCTCGGAGCAGAAGCCAAGTACGGATACTCTTGCCGTGGACATGGACAACAAGCCGTTCCGCGACGGCGGCAAACTGCTGTTTCGCCCGGGAGGCCACGGCGCGCTGATTGAGAACCTGAACGACCTCGACGCAGACATTATTTTCATAAAGAACATAGACAACGTGGTGCCCGATAAGCTGAAAGGCGACACCGTGTTGTACAAGAAGCTGATTGCCGGCATGCTGGTGACGCTGCAGCAAAAAGCCTTTGTCTACTTGCGACTGCTGGATGGCGGCAAATATACGCACGAGCAGTTGCTCGAAATGCTGCAATTCGTGCAGAAAGGCCTCTGCTGCAAGCATCCGGAAGCAAAGAATCTGGAAGATACCGAGTTGGCCATGTTCTTGAGGAAGAAACTGAACCGCCCGATGCGTGTCTGCGGCATGGTGAAGAACGTCGGCGAGCCCGGCGGAGGGCCGTTCTGGGCATATAACGCCGACGGCACCATCTCCCTGCAGATACTGGAAAGCTCGCAAATCGACATGAGCGACCCCGAGAAGAAAAAGATGTTTGAACAAGGCACTCACTTCAACCCCGTAGACCTGGTCTGCGCCGTGCGCAACTATAAAGGCGGCAGGTTCGACCTCACAAAATTCGTAGACAAGACCACCGGATTCATCTCGCACAAGTCCAAGAACGGCAAAGACCTGAAAGCCCTAGAGCTGCCCGGCCTGTGGAACGGCGCCATGAGCGACTGGAACACCGTATTCGTAGAAGTGCCCCTGACCACCTTCAACCCCGTAAAGACGGTGAACGACTTGCTGAGAGAACAGCATCAGTAATCTTTATCCTTCTGAAACAAGGGCGAATTGTGCCGCCTGCACACCTCCGGCTACCTCGCGCGTGGCGGGGGGGTGGCAGGCGGCAATTCGTTTGTAAAAAGTCGAAGCATCTAACTCCTTGATTTTGTCTCTATTAGAGAGGCTGGTAACGTCTCTATTAGAGAGGCTGGTAACGTCTCTATAGAGACACCGGTAACGTCTCTATAGAGACACCGATAACGTCTCTATAGAGACACTGGCAACGTCTCTATAGAGAGACTGACAACGTCTCTATAGATA
>CAUUOT010000127.1:0-4614 GCA_963546815.1 uncultured Bacteroides sp. | reverse complement strand
AACTTAGGTTCGAAGACGTGCCTTATCACGATGGATATGAACAAGATTGCACAGATGAGCTGCAATCCGGCCGTGGGAGGCATCGCCAAAGGACAGATCGTGCGCGAGGTCGATGCACTGGGCGGCTACATGGGGCTGGTGACAGACCGCACAGCCATCCAGTTCCGCATACTGAACCGCTCAAAAGGCCCTGCCATGTGGAGCCCGCGCGCGCAATGCGACCGCAACAAATTCATCTGGGCATGGCGCGAAATACTTGAGAATATACCCAATCTACACATCTGGCAAGACATCGTGCGCGAAGTACTCGTTGAAAACGGAGAGGTCGCAGGGGTGGTCACGCTGTGGGGAGTCACCTTCCGCGCCAAATGCGTCGTGCTTACGGCAGGCACCTTCCTCAACGGGTTGATGCACGTGGGACGCACCAAGCTGCCCGGCGGACGGATGGCGGAACCCGCTTCTTACGAACTGACCGAGTCCATCGCCAGACATGGCATCGACTACGGACGGATGAAGACGGGAACACCCGTGCGCATCAACGGACGAAGCGTGCACTACGAAGAGATGGAAATACAGCAGGGCGAAGCCGATTTCCACAAGTTCTCGTTCATGGACACGGGCGTGCGGCACCTGAAACAACTCTCCTGCTGGACGTGCTTCACCAACGAGGAGGTGCACGAAGTTTTGCGCGGTGGATTGTCCGACTCTCCCCTTTTTAACGGACAAATCCAAAGCATAGGGCCCCGCTACTGCCCCAGCATAGAGACGAAGATTGTCACCTTCCCCGACAAGATACAACATCAGCTCTTCCTCGAACCGGAAGGTGAAACGACGCAAGAGCTCTATCTGAACGGATTCTCTTCGTCTCTGCCGATGGACATACAGCTGGCTGCGCTGAAGAAGATGCCGGCCTTCCGAGACTTGGTTGTCTACCGTCCAGGCTATGCCATCGAATATGACTTCTTCGACCCTACCCAGCTGAAACACTCGTTGGAAACGAAGAAAATAAAAAATCTCTTCCTGGCCGGACAGGTGAATGGCACCACCGGATACGAAGAAGCCGCCGGACAAGGAATCATTGCCGGCATCAACGCGCACATCAATTGCCACGGCGGAGAGCCCTTCACCCTTGCACGAGACGAGGCATACATCGGCGTCTTAATCGACGATTTGGTGACTAAAGGCGTGGATGAGCCTTACCGTATGTTTACCTCGCGGGCCGAATACCGCATCCTGCTCCGCATGGACGACGCCGACATGCGCCTCACGGAGAAAGCGTGGAAACTGGGACTTGCCAAAGAAGACCGCTACAAACTGTTGACAAGGAAACGCGAAGCCGTGAACCGCATCATAGACTTTACGCGGAATTACTCCATGAAACCCGCGCTTATCAATCCGGTACTTGAACAGCTCGGCACTACTCCGCTCCGTCATGGATGCAAGCTGATAGACTTGATAAACCGCCCGCAAGTGACGATTGAGAACATGACCGAGCACGTCAGCGCTTTGAAACGCGAATTGGACAAACTCTCCGACAGAAAAGAGGAAATAATAGAAGCGGCCGAAATACTTCTGAAATACGAGGGCTACATCGGTCGCGAACGAATCATTGCAGACAAACTGGGACGATTGGAAAGCATCAAGATAAAAGGAAAGTTCGACTATGCTTCCATCCAGTCCCTCTCTACCGAAGCCAGACAGAAGCTGGAGAAGATTGACCCCGAAACCATCGCACAAGCAAGCAGAATTCCCGGCGTATCGCCCAGCGACATCAATGTGTTGCTCGTGCTTTGCGGAAGATGAAACAAAGTTCCACGTGAAACAAACAAATAACTATATCTATTAAACAACCTGATTATGAGTAAAGAGACATTGGTCAAGAGCATTCGAGAAATTCCCGACTTTCCCATACCGGGCATTTTGTTCTACGACGTAACTACCTTGTTCAAAAGCCCGGCAGCTTTGCAAGAACTTTCAGACACCTTGTATGCCATGTATAAGGACAAGGGTATCACGAAAGTGGTGGGCATCGAGTCGAGGGGGTTCATCATGGGCCCTATCCTCGCCACCAGATTGGGGGCTGGGTTCATTCCCATCCGCAAGCCGGGCAAGCTGCCCGCAGAGACCATCGAAGAGAGCTATGACAAAGAGTACGGCAAAGACACCGTGCAGATGCACAAAGACGCCATCTGCGAAGACGATGTGGTATTGCTGCACGACGATTTGCTGGCTACCGGAGGAACCATGCAGGCAGCCTGCAAGTTGGTAAAGCAGATGCATCCGAAAAAGGTGTACGTCAACTTCATCATCGAGCTGAAAGAGCTGCACGGGAAGGACGTATTCGGCAAAGATGTGGAGGTAGAGAGCGTGCTGTCGTTGTAAAACAGCTGACAGCAGCTTCTCTTAGGCACGGATTGCGCGAATCGCGCGGAACAAGAAGCCAAGAAAAGCACGCAATCCGTGCGTGACATCAGATGAACTCAAGCACGCCATGAACGATTCAACCCATCCGAAGGCATCTTCGCAGCAAGAGCGAGGAACGAGGGAGGAAGCCCTCCGCCTGATTGTCTCCAACCTGCCCGAAAGTCCCGGCATCTATCAATATCTGGATGCCGAAGGAACCATTATATACGTAGGCAAGGCGAAGAACCTGAAGCGAAGAGTATCTTCGTACTTCAACCGCGAACACGAACCCGGGAAAACACGGGTACTGGTAAGCAAGATTGCCGATATCCGATACATCGTGGTGAACACCGAAGAAGATGCGTTGCTGCTGGAGAACAACCTGATAAAGAAATACAAGCCGCGCTACAACGTACTGCTGAAAGACGACAAGACCTACCCCAGCATCTGCGTGCAGAACGAATATTTCCCGCGGGTATTCAAGACCCGAAAGATAATCCGCAACGGCTCGTCCTACTACGGCCCCTACAGCCATGTGCCCTCCATGTATGCCGTGCTCAACCTCATCAAACACCTCTATCCTCTGCGCACATGCAAGCTGAGCCTCTCGCCGGAGAACATCCGCGCCGGAAAGTTCAACGTCTGTCTGGAGTATCACATCAAGAATTGCGCAGGCCCCTGCATAGGCAGGCAGACCCATGAGGAATACCTGAAGAACATCGAGGAAATCAAGGAGATACTGAAGGGAAACACCCGGGAAATGGAGCGGATGCTGCTCCGGCAGATGCAGCAACTGGCCGCCGAGATGAGGTTCGAAGAGGCGCAAAAGATAAAAGAGAAGTACCTGCTGATAGAGAACTACCGCGCGAAGTCCGAGGTGGTAAGCAACGTATTGCACAACATCGACGTATTCTCCATCGAGGAAGACAGCGACGGGAAATCGGCCTACATCAACTACCTGCACATCACAAACGGAGCCATCAATCAAGCCTTTACGTTTGAATACAAAAAACGACTGAACGAGACGAAAGAAGAACTGCTGTCTCTGGGCATCATCGAGATGCGAGAACGCTACAAGAGCCTCTCGCGCGAAATCATCGTGCCTTTCGAGATAGAAATGGAACTGAAGGACGTGACCTTCACCGTTCCCCAACGGGGCGACAAGAAGAAACTGCTCGACCTCTCCATACTGAACGTAAAGCAATACAAGGCCGACCGGCTGAAACAATCGGAAAAGCTGAATCCGGAACAACGAACCGTGCGACTGCTCAAGGAAATTCAGCAAGAGTTGCACCTCGACCGCATGCCCATGCGGATAGAATGCTTCGATAACTCCAACATCCAAGGCTCCGACCCGGTGGCAGGATGCGTGGTATTCGTCAAAGGGAAACCCTCGAAGAAGGATTACCGCAAATACAACATCAAGACCGTGGAAGGGCCGGACGACTACGCCTCGATGAAGGAAGTGGTCAGAAGGCGTTACCTGCGTGCCACGGAAGAGAACACCCCCCTGCCCGACCTCCTCATCACCGACGGCGGAAAGGGACAAATAGGCGCCGTCAAAGAAGTGATGGACGAACTGAGGCTAAACATCCCCATTGCCGGACTTGCCAAAGACGGCAAGCACCGCACCTCGGAACTGCTCTACGGATTTCCTCCCTCCACCATCGGCCTGAAGCAGAACACGCCCCTCTTCCGCCTGCTGACACAGATTCAGGACGAGGTGCACCGCTTCGCCATCACCTTCCACCGCGACAAACGCAGCAAGCGTCAGATTGCCTCCGCACTGGACGAGATAAAAGGCATCGGAGAAAAAACAAAATCCGCCCTGCTCAAAGAGTTCAAGAGCGTGAAACGCATACGCCAAGCCTCGCACGAGCAGCTGGAAGCCGTGGCAGGAAAGGCCAAGGCGGACATCATAAGGCAGTTTTTTGAAGAAATAAAACACTGATTATCAAAAGGATAATACTCCTGTTTGCAAGGTAAGGGAGGGGGATTTTTCAGACGCGGATGACGCGGATGACGCGGATTTTTAATTTCAGTTTATCCCTCTTTTGACAGGAAATGCCCGATTTCTTGATTCGGAATTTCCGCTTTTCCCTTTTCCGCATTTCTTATCCTTTTCTTTGAAATCCGCGTCATCCGCGTCATCCGCGTCTGACAAATCTCCGGGCCCCTGCCCGGCGCCCCCCGCCCCCAGCCCCCTGGGCC
>CAUUOT010000126.1:0-4630 GCA_963546815.1 uncultured Bacteroides sp. | reverse complement strand
GCCGTCTCCATCAAGCAGCAGGACATTCTGAAAGAGGTGACACGCGTTGCCGACGAAATCAACCGCGACTTGGCCGGGAAAAATCCCCTGTTTCTCAGCGTACTGAACGGTGCGTTCATGTTTACCGCCGACTTGATGAGGCATATCACGATTCCCTGCGAGATATCGTTCGTCAAGCTGGCCTCGTATCAGGGAATTTCTTCTACCGGAGTAATCAAGGAGGTGATAGGCATCAACGAAAACATCACGGGCCGCACCATCGTCATCGTTGAAGACATCGTGGACACGGGACTCACCATGCAGCGCCTGCTGGAGACCCTCGGCACACGCAACCCGAAAGAAATCCATATCGCCTCGCTACTGGTGAAGCCGGAAAAACTGAAGGTAGACTTGAACATAGAATACGTAGCCATGAACATTCCGAATGACTTCATCGTGGGCTACGGACTGGACTACGACGGCTTGGGGCGCAACTATTCGGATATCTACACGGTGGTGGAATAACCGCAATCGAACAAAAATCAAAACTCTATAAACCGAAACTCAAAGAATGATGTTGAACATTGTAATTTTCGGCGCCCCCGGCTCGGGCAAGGGGACGCAAAGCGAGAGAATAGTAGAGAAGTACGGCATCAACCACATCTCTACCGGAGACGTGCTCCGTGCAGAAATAAAGAACGGAACGGAACTCGGAAAGACCGCCAAAGGCTACATACACCAAGGCCAACTGATTCCGGACTCGCTTATGATTGATATTCTGGCCAGCGTGTTCGACGGTTTCAAAGGGAGCAAAGGAGTGATTTTCGACGGCTTCCCCAGAACCATCGCACAGGCAGAGGCCCTGAAGGTGATGCTGAAGGAGCGAGGACAAGAAGTGAGCGTGATGCTCGACCTCGAAGTGCCGGAAGACGAACTGATGGTACGCCTCGTCAAGCGCGGGAAAGACTCCGGACGGGCAGACGACAACGAAGAAACCATCAAGAAACGGCTGAACGTATATCATTCGCAAACGGCTCCACTGATAGACTGGTATAAAGCAGAAAGCAAATACCGGCACATCAATGGTCTGGGTACGATGGAGGGCATCTTTGCCGACATCTGCAAGGAAATCGACAAAATCTCTCGATAACACACAATATGGCTGAATCTAATTTCGTAGACTATGTAAAGATATACTGCCGTTCAGGTAAAGGCGGAAGAGGCTCCACGCACATGAGGCGAGCCAAATACGTCCCCAAAGGAGGCCCCGATGGAGGCGACGGCGGACGAGGAGGGCACATCATCTTGCGCGGTAACCGCAATTACTGGACACTGCTGCACCTGCGTTACGACCGCCACGCCATGGCCGGACACGGCGAATCGGGCTCGAAAAATTGCAGTTTCGGCAAAGACGGGGCGGACAAGGTGATTGAAGTGCCCTGCGGCACCGTGGTCTACAATGCCGAGACGGGCGAATACCTCTGCGACGTAACGGAGCACGGGCAAGAAGTGATCCTGCTGAAGGGCGGACGAGGCGGACTGGGCAACACGCACTTCAAGACCGCCACCCGTCAGACCCCCCGCTTTGCGCAACCGGGCGAACCGATGCAGGAAATGACAGTCATCATGGAGCTGAAGCTGCTGGCCGACGTCGGTCTGGTAGGATTCCCCAACGCCGGAAAGTCCACACTGCTGGCCGCGCTGTCATCGGCGAAACCCAAGATTGCCAACTACCCCTTCACCACGATGGAGCCTAATCTGGGCATCGTGTCATACCATGAAGGCAAATCGTTCGTCATGGCGGACATTCCGGGCATCATAGAAGGAGCCAGTCAGGGCCGCGGACTGGGATTGCGCTTCCTGCGCCACATCGAGCGCAACTCGCTGCTGCTGTTCATGGTGCCGGCAGACAGCGACGACATCCGCAAAGAATACGAAATATTGCTGAACGAGCTGAAGAGCTTCAACCCCGAGATGTTGGACAAGCAGCGAGTATTGGCCATCACGAAATGCGACATGCTGGATCAGGAGTTGATGGACGAGATAGAACCTACCCTACCCGAGAACATCCCGCACATCTTCATCTCCGCTATTTCAGGCATGGGCATCTCGGTCTTGAAAGACATACTTTGGGAAGAACTGAACAAGGAGAGCAACCGGATAGAAAGCAAAGCGGAAAGCATCGTCCACCGGGCCAAAGACATCGGCCACCTGAAGGAAGAACTCGAAGATGAAGGCGAGGACATCGCCATAGAGTATATAGAGGAAGAAGAGACTATCGACGAAGAAGAAGAGGACGTAGAGGACGAAGAATTTTCATAAGCTTGCGCCTTACATTACAAAAACAATTCATCCCACATCGACAAACAAGCTGACGGAAGCCCCGGAAACAGGCATATAAATCCCATGAAAAATATCCCGTATTCAAGGCGCGAAACCTCGCATATACGAGGTGCATAACGTCGCATATACAAGATAGACAACGTCGCATATACGAGACCACGCACGTCGTATATGCGAGATTTGCCTCTTTATACAAACCTAATAATTAGAGATTTACAAATATATAAGATATAAGGGGTCGATGAAAACCGTGCATCATTCCCCCCTCTTCCCCATATCCGCAAGTCTCCATGCCGGCTGTTGCCCATTCGTCGACGTCCAAACATCAAACCGATAGAACAAAAATCAAAGCACAATCTATATGTATAAAATCATCGTATCAGAAGAAATCAGACGCGCCTGCCCTATTTTCAGAGGTGCAGCCGTCTATGCGGAAGTAACCAACACCGCCTTTAGCAAAGGATTATGGGAAGAAATCGAAACCTTCACCCAAGAGTTGAGAAAGAACGAAACGGCTGACAGCATCAAGCATCAGCCCGTCATCGCCGCCACCCGCGAAGCCTATAAGCGCTGCGGCAAAGACCCCAGCCGCTACCGCCCCTCGGCCGAAGCCCTGCGCCGACGGCTGTTGCGCGGACTGGAACTTTACCAAATCGATACACTGGTCGACCTTATCAACCTCGTATCTCTGCGCACCGGCTACTCCATCGGAGGCTTCGACGCCGACAAGATACAAGGTTCCAGCCTTGAACTTGGCATCGGGCGCGCCGACGAATCGTTCGAAGGCATCGGACGAGGAGAACTGAACATTGAAGGATTGCCTGTCTACCGCGACTCCATCGGCGGAATCGGTACCCCAACCAGCGACAACGAACGCACCAAGATGGACCTCAATACCCGCCATATACTTGCCATCATCAACGGCTACAACGGTTCCGACGGACTGCTCGAAGCTTCCGAGATGATGCAGGAACTGCTACGAAAATACGCCTTCTCCAGCGGCGGCAACATACGGTACTTCCTGTGAAGGAGACACTCCGTGATGAACACACGCCGCCGTACCGAAGACTACGGCCTCATCCCGGCAAAACCTAAATTCAAAAAACAGCGAGCCAAATCGCCCTACTAACCGAACGTTTCACTACATTTGCGGAACATTTCACTTTCATAACAAATTGGACATTCACACACATCGATGATAGAAAAACTGATTGTTCTGGAGGATATCGACCCCGTCATCTTTTATGGCGTAAACAATGCCAATATGCAACTGATAAAGGCTTTGTATCCCAAACTTCGCATCGTGGCCCGCGGCAATGTCATCAAAGTGCTGGGCGACGAAGAAGAGATGTGCGCGTTCGAAGAGAACATCACGAAGCTGGAGAAATATTGCGCCGAATACAACTCTCTGAAAGAGGAAGTCATTATAGACATCATCAAGGGCAATGCCCCGCAAGCCGAGAAATCGGGCAACGTCATTGTGTTCAGCGTTGCCGGCAAACCCATCATTCCGCGCAGCGAAAACCAGCTGAAGCTGGTAGAAGCCTTTGCGAAGAACGACATGCTATTTGCCATCGGTCCCGCCGGCTCCGGAAAAACGTACACTGCCATTGCACTGGCCGTGCGGGCGCTGAAGAACAAAGAGATTAAGAAAATCATCCTCAGCCGCCCTGCCGTAGAAGCCGGAGAAAAGCTCGGATTCCTGCCGGGCGACATGAAGGATAAGATAGACCCCTACTTGCAGCCACTCTACGATGCCCTGCAAGACATGATACCCGCCGCCAAACTGAAAGAGTACATGGAGCTGAACATCATCCAAATAGCTCCGCTTGCCTTTATGCGCGGACGCACGCTGAACGATGCGGTGGTCATTCTGGACGAAGCGCAGAACACCACCACGCAACAAATCAAGATGTTCCTCACCCGCATGGGCCTGAACACCAAAATGATTGTGACGGGCGACATGACACAGATTGACCTGCCGCAATCTCAAACTTCCGGTCTGGTGCAGGCTTTGAAGATTCTGAAAGGAGTGAAAGGCATCAGCTTCATCGAACTGAACAAGAAAGACATTGTCCGCCACAAGTTAGTGACGCAAATAGTAGAAGCCTACGAACACTTTGACAAGGAAGCCAAAGCGGAACGGGAAAGACGAAAAGCGGAAAACGCAGAGAAGTAACTTCCGGTATAAACAGTAAAATCTCAAACCGTAAATATAAAGAAGATGAAAGCATTAACTAAAACAGATTTCCATTTCCCGGGACAGAAAAGCGTGTACCACGGAAAAGTGCGCGATGTGTATAACATC
>CAUUOT010000125.1:0-4638 GCA_963546815.1 uncultured Bacteroides sp. | reverse complement strand
AGCGAGGCAAGCAGCGTCAGGTAGTAGGGTTTGATTAACGGCAGCAACTCGACGGGTTGTCCCAAACGTTCTATATTGAAGTAAAGGATGGTCATGATGAAGGTCAGCAAGAGAGCCACCAGCGCGTTTGCCGCAAGACTGCATCGCAAAGCCTGCCCGGCCTCGGCAAAGCGGCGATTGCCATAATAGCCACCTACCACCGGCGTGAGCCCATAGCTGAAACCGGTACTGAAAATGATGCAAAGCGTAAACAGGTTGTTCACAAAAGAGGCTGCACCCAGTTCGGCCGTGCTGTGGTGTCCTATCATCAGCGTGTCGGCAAAGCCGAGAACAATGACGCCCAACTGGCCTATCACGATGGGCAGGCCCAACAAGACCAAGGCTTTGTAATGGCACTTATATGTATCGAAGAATCTTCTCATAATATAAGTTCTATGTTAGCGTTTGTCATTCCCTTTGCGGTAGACAAGAGCCTGATGCTTTTTTATAGTATAATACGATGGTGTTGGCCTCTCGGAATGTACGTTGCGCCACGGCGTGGATTTGTTCCGCGGTGACAGAGCGATAGCTGTCCACTTCACGGTCTATGTCTTCCGCCTGTCCCGTCAGTTCGAACCAGGCAAGGTTCGTGGCTACGTTCAGATAATTGATGTTGCCGAATATCTGGGTAGACTCGAACTTGTTCTTCACTTTTTCCAGTTCCCGCTCATCTACAAGGTGCCGTTTCAACTCTTCCAATTCGTGGTGGACAGCTTCTTCGGCCTGCTCCAATGAAACGCCTGCGGAAGGTTTGCCGCTGATGTGCAGCAGTCCCGCATCGCGCGAACCGGAGATGTATGCGTCGAGTGTGGAAAACAGCTTCCACTCCTGCACCAGTCGGCGGTTCAGGCGACTGGAATTTCCGTTGCTGAGAATATCGGACAAGATGTCGAACGCATAATAATCGATTCCTTCGCGACCGCACATGGGATAAGCCATGAACAGTGCGTCGAGGGGGACATTGCGTTCCACCGTCTGTCGCCGCTCTTCCGTTTGCTGAGGTTCCTGCGGCAATTGCCTTACAGCGACGTTCCTCCGCGGAATAGAGGCAAACCACTTCTCGGTCAGTCTGAGGGTTTCTTCCCAGGAAATATTCCCGGTGACGGCCAGCACGGCATTGTTAGGGGCATAGAAACGGTAGAAGAACGACTTCACTTCGTCCAGTGTGGCATTGGCAATGTGAGAAAGTTCCTTGCCGATGGTAGGCCAACGGTAGGGATGCACCCGATAGGCCAACGGGCGAAGCAGATGCCCCACGTCGCCATACGGCTGGTTCAGGCAACGCTGCTTGAACTCTTCCATCACCACTCCCCGCTGCACGTTGAGGCTTTGCTCGCTGAATGCCAACTCCAGCATGCGGTCGGACTCTAACCAGAAGGCCGTCTCCACGTTCTGTTTGGGGACGGTCAGGTAGTAGTTGGTGATGTCGTTGTTCGTCCATGCGTTGTTCTCGCCGCCCGCCAGTTGCAGCGGCGTGTCGTAGTCGGGGATGTGCACCGACCCTCCAAACATCAGATGCTCGAACAGGTGGGCAAAGCCCGTGTGTTCGGGATGCTCGTCGCGGGCACCCACGTCGTAGACTATGTTCAGCGCTACCATCTGCGTGCCGGCGTCTTCGTGGTGCACCAGCCGCAGTCCGTTGTCCAATGTCTTTTTATTAATCTTCAAGGAGGGTCACTTTCTTAATCACGACATCCTCTTCGGGACGGTCGCTGCGGTCGGTCTTTACTTTCTGTATCTTGTCCACTACCTCCATGCCCTCCAGCACTTCGCCGAACACGGTGTACTGACCGTCCAGATGAGGCGTTCCGCCCACTGTGGTGTAAGCCTTTATCTGTTCAGGCGTGAACTTGAATTCCGGCTCTTTGGCCACCTGTGCTTCGGCCTGTGCCAACAAAGAGTCTTGCAAGTTCATCAAGCCATCTTGGTCATTCTCCCTGCGCATCTTATAGATTTCCTTCATGTGTTTTTGGGCCAAGGCATTGAAAGCGTTGTTCAGACGCATTTGGTTCATCTGCTGCTCCATGTTCAGCAGGGCGGAATCGCCATAAACCTTGCCGGTCACGATGTAGAACTGGCAACCGGAAGACTCCTTCTTCGGGTTCACCTCATCGCCCTGACGCGCGGCGGACAAAGCCCCTTTCTTATGGAAGTAGCGGGGATAGACAAATTCGGCGGGAAGGGTATAGCCCACGTCTCCCGATCCCAGCATCTTGCCCTTGGGGGCTTTCTTCGACTCAGGGTCTCCGGCCTGTATCATAAAGTCTTTGATGACACGATGAAACAGCGTCCCCTCGTAAGTACCCTCTTCAGCCAGCTTGATAAAATTGTCACGGTGTTTCGGCGTCTCGTTATAGAGTTTCACAACGAAGTCGCCTGCACTTGTCTCAATCTTCAACTTTGTTTCCTTTTCCATATTCAGGTTTTTCTTTTGTCCCGGTTTGCAGGCTGCCAGCCCGCAAGCCAATGCGGTTAATACAATAATAAGGTCTCTTCTCATCGTCCCTTTCATTTTATTTAAGTTCGCAAATATACCACTTTCAGGCAAAAGCATTTACCTTTGCTTCTACAAAAAGAACAAAGAGCAGAAGCTATGACCTCTATCCTGATTGTAGAAGATGACATTACTTACGGCATGATGCTGAAGACCTGGCTTGGAAAGAAAGGCTTCCGGACGACGTCAGTCAGCAGTATCGCGCGTGCCCAGAAGCATCTTGAGACAGAAGGAGCAGACTTGATTTTGTCGGACCTGCGTCTGCCGGACAAGGACGGCATCGACCTGCTGAAGTGGTTGAGCGACCGCAACCTGCAAAAGCCCCTTATCATGATGACAGGATACGCTGACATACAGTCAGCGGTGCAAGCCATGAAGCTGGGCGCCCGCGACTATGTGGCCAAACCGGTGAACCCGGACGAGCTGCTGAAAAAGATTCACGAAGCGCTGACTGTCCGTTCCGAGACGGAAGAAAGTCCTGTCCGGAAAGAAACGGCAAGCCTACCTCTACCTTCTGATTTCCTTGAAGGAGAGAGCGACGCCGCCAGACAACTGTTCAACTATGTGCGTCTGGTAGCCCCCACCAACATGGCCGTGCTCATCAACGGAGCCAGCGGAACAGGAAAAGAATACGTAGCCCGGCGTATCCACCAATTGAGTAGACGAAGCGGAAAACCATTCGTGGCCATCGACTGCGGGGCCATCCCCAAAGAGTTGGCGGCGTCCGAGTTCTTCGGGCACATCAAGGGAGCTTTTACCGGCGCGTTGACGGACAAGACAGGAGCTTTCGAAGAAGCCGACGGCGGCACCATCTTTCTGGACGAGATAGGGAACCTCGGCTATGAGGTGCAGATACAACTGCTCCGCGCCTTGCAGGAACGTAAGGTTCGTCCTGTCGGCTCGACCAGAGAGACAAGCGTGGATGTACGCCTGATATCAGCCACCAACGAGAATCTGGAACAAGCCATTGAGAGAGGAACATTCCGCGAAGACCTTTTCCACCGCATCAACGAGTTTACCCTCTATATGCCGCAACTCAAAGAGCGGAGAGAGGATATCCTGCTCTTTGCCAACTTCTTCTTAGACCAAGCCAACCGAGAGATGAACAAGCAACTGACGGGATTCGACGAACAAGCCTGCAGAGCCTTGCTGGAATATCACTGGCCGGGAAATCTGAGGCAGATGAGAAACGCGGTGCGACGCGCCACCCTGCTGGCACAGGGCAAATTCATCACCGTGGACGAGTTGGACGACTTGAAAGCCCCTGCACCGGCACCCGTCAGCATGTCTCTACGCAATGAAGAAGCGGAGAAACAACAAATCATAGAGGCTCTGAGACAAACGGGAAACAACAAAAGCCGTGCCGCCCAGCTGCTGGGAATCGACCGCAAGACACTCTATAACAAGCTGAAACTTTACAGCATCTCCGATTAAACTTGTGGAATAATTCCACACTTCCCGCCACACATTCCACACTATTCCACATCGTGCCGCAAAGTCTTTTTTGCGTGTATGTCTCTATTCTTCAATTGTATAAGATCTATTTTGCCTTCCTGGCACGCCGTTTGATTTGTCTTAGACGTAAAACATGACGTGCTTCAACAGAAAGTACCCTAGACTTAACGACTAAATACATTAACTCTAAAAGCAAATGAAACCGTAGAAAAAAGCAAAACGTCAAAAAGAACATCTGGAGTGGCCGAACAACAGTAAGCACACTACAAAGAAAACCGTTCCTTTCTTGTCTATTCTGGGGGAACGGTTTTTTGTGTTCCATCGCGACCCACTTTGTCTTCTCATGGTATTTCTTCTTGTTCTTTCGGAACACTCCCATGAAGGGTATAACTCCCTACCGGTTGGACAAGTAGTCTTGTCGTTGCCTCATCGTCTTCTTGTTATTACTTTGCTGCACACAGGTTGCACAGTTGCTGCACGCAGGTTGCAGAGCTGCTGCAAACCAGTTGCAGAGCCGCTGCAAACCAGTGTGCAGAGTTGCTGCAAACCAGTTGCAGAGCCACTGCAAAGCAGTTGCAGAGTTGGCGGAGGCTGGCTGCCGTCATCTTGGAAGCTTGTTTTGCGGAGCAACAATCCATGAGTCTGACGGC
>CAUUOT010000124.1:0-4662 GCA_963546815.1 uncultured Bacteroides sp. | reverse complement strand
GGGGGTGCGCGGGTTGAAAAGAATTTCCTGTAACAGGTAGTCGTCTTCACTTAGCAGGCCTTTGGCAATGGACATGTGCTTCTTGAAGGTGGTACCCGGCGCTTCCTGATGCTTCATCACCGCCGCAAACACGAAGGTGGAGACGAACGGGATGGACAGGGAATAAGCCACCGTTTCATCGTGTCCGTCGAAGGTGTATTCGAAGATGTTCAGCTTCATGGTCTGATAGAGGTCTTTGAAGAAGACTTTGCCCAAGTGGTCACCTTCGCTGATGATAATGGCATTCTCGGTGTTCAGGTTGTTGAGGCTGGCAAACGTGGGACCAAACATGGGATGGGTAGACACGTAGCGAAAGCCGCTCTCTTCGTAGAACTTCTTCAGGCCGGTTTTTACTGAGGCGATGTCGCTGATGATGCAGTCTTTGGGCAACATGGGCAGTACTTGACGGAAGGCATCCAGTGTGTACTTCACCGTGACGGCATTGATAACCAGCTCTGGTTGGAAGTCTTTTATCTCCTCCGGCGTAGTGAAGCGATAGGTGTTATAGACAAAGCGCAACTGGTGCGGGTTGACGTCGTACACGGCCGTCTCGTGCTGAAAGCTCAGGATGTCTGTGAAGAAAGAGCCCATTTTTCCGGCTCCGAGTATGAGTATTCGCATGATTGCTTTTTGTTGTTAAGATGCTGTTTATTTGTTGATGATTTCCATCTGTTGCCTCACGCTTTCTTCGTGTATGGCCTCGAACACGGTTTTTATAAACTTCGCGTCCATGCCGCAGAGGGCGCCTTGCGAACCGCGCTTTTCCAAGATTTCGTTATAGCGTCCAGTTTGCAGAATGGTCATGTTGTGTTCCTTTTTGTAGGTGCCTATTTCGCGGGCGATACGCATGCGCTTGGCCAACTCTTGTATGAGGTTGTTGTCGCATTCGTCGATTTGTTTGCGAAGTTCGTTGAGGTTCTCCGTGCTCTGCGTTTCCTTGCGGATGACGAGCAAGTTAAGAATATAGTCCAATACATCAGGTGTTACCTGCTGGGGTGCATCGCTCCACGCACAGTCGGGATTGCAGTGCGTCTCTACAATCAGTCCGTTAAACCCCAAGTCCATAGCTTGCTGGCAAAGGGGAGCTATCAGCTCGCGTTTTCCTCCGATATGACTAGGATCGCAGATGATGGGTAGATTGGGGATGCGGCGGCGTAACTCAATGGGGATATGCCATTGAGGCAGATTGCGATATATCTTCTTATCGTAGCTGCTGAAGCCGCGGTGAATGGCGCCCAGACGCTTCAAACCGGAATTGTTGATACGCTCCATGGCTCCAATCCATAATTCGAGGTCGGGGTTTACGGGGTTTTTCACCAGTACGGGGATGTCTACGCCTTTCAATGCGTCTGCTATTTCCTGCACGGCAAAGGGGTTGGCAGTGGTGCGCGCACCCACCCAAAGGATGTCTATGCCCGCTTTCAAGCATTCGTAGACATGCTTGGCGGTAGCCACTTCGGTAGCTACGTACATACCTGTCTCTTTCTTTACTTTCTTCAACCAAGACAGGCCATCTATGCCGACGCCTTCGAAACCGCCCGGTTTGGTACGCGGTTTCCATATTCCGGCACGGAATATCTTAATACCTTTGTCGACCAGTTGCTTAGCGGTGGTCATTACTTGTTCTTCGGTTTCGGCACTGCATGGGCCGGCAATTATTTGCGGGCGTTTCTCTTCTACACCGGGCAGTGTGATGGGTTCTAATTCGAGTTCCATATTTCTTTTGTATGTTTAATTATATTACTCTTTTCCTTAATCCTTTGTACCCTTTTGAAACAACCTTCTGGAGGGGATTTCCGGTTTTTACTATATCTTCGGTCCGTTTTTACTAAAAATCGGGTGAGTTTTTACTAAAAATCCGGTCAGTTTTTAGTAAACGTCGGGAGAGTTTTTAGTAAGGCTCTTTTTTGTAAAGGTTATTCTTTTATTTTTCTGATTCTTTCCAACGCCTCGGCCAATTTATGCTCTTTGCAACAAAGTGAAATGCGGATGAATCTTTTTCCGTTGCTTCCGAAGATAAAACCGGGCGTGATGAATACCCGGGCTTCATGAAGCACGCGTTCCGTTAGTTCTTCCACATCGGTGCAACTTTCCGGAATTTTTCCCCAAAGAAACATTCCTGTCTGGTTTTCGTCATAGGTGCACCCTAAGACGTTCATTATTTCTCCTGCCAGCCGGCGGCGATTGCGATAGTTGGCGTTATTGCCTTCATACCAATCTTTTTCTGCTTCCAGTGCGACGGCCGCAGCCAGTTGCATGGCACGAAACATGCCGCTGTCTATGTTGCTCTTTACTTTTAGTATCCATTGAACGAAGTCGGCGTTCGAGGCTAACATGCCGATGCGCCAGCCCGGCATATTGTGGCTTTTGCTCATAGAGTTGAGCTCGATGCAGCAGTCTTTAGCTCCCGGCACGCTGAGTATGCTGGCGGGGTGTTCGTTCAGGATGAAGCTGTACGGGTTGTCGTTTACGATGACGATGTCTTTGCGGCGGGCAAAGTCTACCAGTTTTTCATAAAGTTCAGGGGTGGCGTTAGCTCCCGTCGGCATGTTGGGGTAGTTGGTCCACATCAGTTTCACACGGCTTGTGTCCATCTTTTCCAGTTCATCGAAGTCGGGCATCCAGCCGTTTTCTTCTTTCAAGTCGTAGTTCACCACCTCGGCGCCGAGTATCTTGCTGAGCGAAGTATAAGTAGGATAGCCGGGATTGGGCACCAATACCTGTTCGTCCGGATTGACGAAAGCCAGCGTGACGTGCAGGATGCCTTCCTTGGAACCGATGAGCGGTTGTATTTCGGTGTTAGGATTCAGTTCCACGCCGTACCATTTCTTATACCAGCCGGCAAATGCGCGGCGCAGTTCGGGAATGCCCGTATAAGGCATGTAGCCGTGTCCGTCCGGATTCTTGGCCGCTTCGCAAAGGGCTTGCACGGTTCTTTCGGCAGGCGGCATGTCGGGGCTGCCTATACCCAGACTGATAACGTCTTTTCCTTCGGCATTCATCTGTGCCACTTCTTTCAGCTTCTTCGAGAAGTAGTATTCGCTTACGCTTGCCAGACGGTGGGCCGGCCTTATTTTAGATGCTTGATTTTCCATCTTCATATTCTCCTAATATTTTGAGTTCTTTGGTCAGAGGGGTGATAGCCGCAATGGACTGTTTGTATCTGAGTAGGTTGTCGAAAACAACATCCACATAGAATTGATATTCCCATTCCCGTCCGATGATGGGCAGAGACTGTATTTTGGTCAGATTAATGTTGTAGAAAGAAAGGATGGACAGTACCTGCGAGAGGCTTCCTTCTGCATGCGGCAAAGTGAATACCATGCTCGCTTTGTTGACTTCCTTCTTGCGGTGGCGGTTCAGCTCGTCTGCCTGCCAAGCGTCTGCCACCACCAGAAAGCGAGTAAAGTTGTGCTTGTTTGTTTCGATTCCCTCTTGCAGTATTTTCATTCCATAACGCTCGGCAGCCACTTTGGAGCAGATGGCGGCATGGCCTTTCAGATTCTTTTCCTTGATGATTTCAGCGCTCAGTGCGGTGTCTTCGGCTTCCACCACTTTGATGTCGGGATGTCTGCTCAGAAATTCGCGGCACTGCATCAAGGCAATGGGGTGGGAGTTGACTTCTGTAATGTCTTTCCAGTCTTCTTCGGGCAGGCATACGAAGCTGTGCGAGATGCGCAACTTGTGCTCTCCCACGATTTGCGTCCCGCTTTGGCGCAACAGTTCGTTGTTGTGCAGCAAACTTCCTGCGATGGTATTCTCTATGGCCAGCATGCCGATGACGTTACTGTCTTGCTTGACGGTGGCAAAAATATCCTCGAAGCTTGCACAGCAGATTAACTCTATTTCTTCTCCTTCGAAGTACTTGTGAGCAGCTATGTCGTGAAAAGAGCCTAACGCTCCTTGAATGGCGACTTTTTTCATTCTTTCTTGTTTTCCGGGTTCTTATTATAAAAAATCCCGCTTCCATACGGATGGAGCGGGATTTAGTATTTTTACTTATTCTTTCTGTTCAGTTCTTAAGCATCACTGTCACTTGACACATACAAACTCCCGCTCTACTTTCTGGCTAAAGTAAAAGTAAAAAAAGAAGTAATATGCGTAAGCGAAAGCTTTCATCATTTGTAAACTTTATCGTTGGATGATATGGCAAAAGTAATGCTTTTCTTTTATATACAAACAAAAGAGACTGTTTTTTATCTCAATTCGGTGATTTTTGAAAGATAGAGGCATACTTTATTATCATAGTCCCAATATGTCCGTCTGCTTTTCAATCGGTTGGTTGCCATTTAAGCCGGGAGTGTTTTGTTCTTTTTCGGACTTGAGTTCCGACTCTTTTCTGAAGTCTTCTGCAGATTGTTCTTCTTCTCCGTTAAGTAATCTGGCATTTCCGCGTTCATGATAGGCTTCCGCAAAGTCGGGATTCAGTTCGATGGCTTCAGAAAACAACGCGATGGCTTCTGCCAGCTTCTGCTGTCCGATGTAAAAGCGTCCAAGAAGCAAGAAAGCCTGTTCGTTGAAGGGGTTCAGCTCTGTTACAAGACGATAATCTGCTTCGGCAGCTTCTTCTTTACCGGTAGTTTCGTCTATCTGTCCGCGTAACAAGAGGGCTGCCTCTTCTTC
>CAUUOT010000123.1:0-4672 GCA_963546815.1 uncultured Bacteroides sp. | reverse complement strand
AAGCAAAAGAAATTCATTACTTGTGATGGAAACCAGGCCGCCGCACATATCTCGTATATGTTCTCCGAAGTGGCTGCCATCTACCCCATCACGCCCTCTTCTACAATGGCAGAATACGTGGACGAATGGGCTGCCGCAGGCCGTAAGAACATCTTCGGCGAAACGGTTTTGGTACAGGAAATGCAATCCGAAGGCGGTGCCGCGGGTGCTGTCCACGGCTCTCTTCAAGCAGGCGCACTGACCTCCACGTACACCGCCTCGCAAGGCTTGCTGCTGATGATTCCGAACATGTACAAGATTGCCGGCGAGTTCCTGCCCTGTGTATTCCATGTATCGGCACGTACCCTCGCCAGCCATGCGCTGTGCATCTTCGGCGATCACCAAGACGTCATGGCCGCACGTCAGACCGGCTTCGCCATGCTGGCCGAAGGTTCGGTGCAGGAGGTGATGGACTTGGCGGGTGTGGCTCACCTCTCCACCATCAAGAGTCGCGTGCCGTTCGTCAACTTCTTCGACGGCTTCCGCACCTCGCACGAAATCCAGAAGATTGAAATGCTGGAGAACGAAGACCTCGCTCCGCTTATCGACCAAGAAGCTTTGGCCGAGTTCCGCGCACACGCATTGAATCCGATGAATCCGGTGGCCCGCGGTATGGCTGAGAACCCCGACCACTTCTTCCAGCACCGCGAGTCGTGTAACAACTACTACACGGAAGTTCCCGCCATCGTGGAAGCATACATGAACGAGATTTCCAAGATTACCGGCCGCAAATACGGTCTGTTCGACTACTACGGTGCAGAAGACGCCGAGCGTGTCATCATCGCCATGGGCTCTGTGACGGAAGCCGCACGCGAAGCCATCGACCACCTCACCGCCAATGGAGAAAAGGTTGGTTTGGTTGCCGTCCATCTGTATCGTCCGTTCTCGGCCAAGCACTTCCTTGCGGCAGTGCCCAAGACTGCCAAGAAGATTGCCGTACTGGACCGTACCAAGGAGCCGGGCGCCAACGGCGAACCCTTATATCTCGACGTCAAAGACTGCTTCTATGGCACGAAGGATGCTCCGGTCATCGTAGGCGGCCGCTATGGTCTGGGCTCTAAGGACACTACTCCTGCACAAATCATTGCCGTGTACAAGAACTTGGCGATGCCCATGCCGAAGAATCATTTCACCATCGGCATTGTAGACGACGTGACGTTCACTTCCCTACCCCAGGAAGAAGAAATCGCACTGGGCGGCGCAGGCATGTTCGAGGCCAAGTTCTACGGTCTGGGTGCCGACGGTACGGTAGGTGCTAACAAGAACTCCGTGAAGATTATCGGCGACAATACCGACAAGCACTGTCAGGCTTACTTCTCGTACGACTCCAAAAAGTCGGGTGGTTTCACTTGCTCGCACCTGCGCTTCGGCGACACTCCGATTCGTTCTACCTATTTAGTAAATACACCCAATTTCGTGGCTTGTCACGTTCAGGCCTACCTGCACATGTACGATGTGACACGCGGTCTGCGCAAGAACGGCTCATTCCTGCTGAACACTATCTGGGAAGGCGAGGAGCTGGCAAAGAACCTTTCCAATAAGGTGAAGAAGTATTTCGCCCAGAACAATATCACCGTTTACTACATCAACGCTACGCAGATTGCACAGGAAATCGGATTGGGCAACCGCACCAATACCATCCTTCAGTCTGCTTTCTTCCGCATCACGGGTGTCATTCCGGTGGAGTTGGCCGTAGAGCAAATGAAGAAGTTCATCGTGAAGTCTTACGGCAAGAAGGGCGAAGATGTGGTGAACAAGAACTATGCAGCCGTCGATCGTGGCGGCGAGTACAAGCAGCTCACCGTCGACCCGGCTTGGGCTAATCTGCCGGACGATGCCAAAACGGAGAATAACGATCCGGCCTTCATCAACGAAGTGGTTCGCCCCATCAATGCGCAAGACGGCGACTTGCTGCCTGTATCTGCATTCAAAGGCATCGAAGATGGTACTTGGCATCAAGGAACCGCCAAATACGAAAAACGCGGTGTGGCAGCTTTCGTCCCGGAATGGAATGCAGAGAACTGTATCCAGTGTAATAAATGTGCCTACGTTTGCCCTCACGCTTCCATCCGTCCGTTTGTACTCGACGAAGAGGAACAGAAGGGCGCAAACTTCCCTCAACTGAAGGCCGTAGGAAAGACCTTCGAGGGCATGACGTTCCGTATCCAAGTGGATGTGCTCGACTGTCTGGGCTGCGGCAACTGTGCCGACGTTTGTCCGGGCAACCCGAAGAAGGGCGGCAAAGCGCTGACGATGAAGCACCTCGAAAGCCAATTGGCCGAAGCCGACAACTGGACCTACTGCGCAGAGAACGTGAAGAGCAAGCAACATCTGGTGGACATCAAGGCCAACGTGAAGAACTCACAGTTCGCTACTCCGCTGTTCGAGTTCTCCGGTGCTTGTTCCGGTTGCGGAGAGACTCCGTACGTCAAACTGATTACTCAACTGTTCGGCGACCGCGAGATGGTGGCCAACGCTACGGGATGTTCTTCCATCTACTCCGGCTCAGTGCCTTCTACTCCTTATACGAAGAACGAACAAGGACACGGTCCTGCATGGGCCAACTCACTGTTCGAAGACTTCTGCGAGTTCGGTCTGGGTATGGAGCTTGCCAACGAGAAGATGCGTGCACGTATCGTGAAGCTGTTCAACCAAGCCATCGAAAACGAGCACACGCCTGCCGACGCCAAAGAATTGATGCAGACATGGATCGACAACATGTTCGATGCCGACAAGACCAAGGAACTGGCTCCGCAACTCGAACAAGTAATCAATGACGGTATCGCTATCGCTGATTGCTCCGTATGCAAGGAACTGAAAGGTTTGACGCAATACCTCGTTAAACGCAGCCAGTGGATTATCGGTGGTGACGGCGCTTCGTACGACATCGGCTACGGCGGTCTCGACCACGTCATCGCCTCCGGTAAGGACGTTAACATCCTCGTTCTCGATACGGAGGTTTACTCCAATACGGGCGGCCAATCTTCCAAAGCCACTCCGGTGGGTGCCATCGCCAAGTTCGCCGCTTCCGGCAAGCGCGTGCGCAAAAAAGACCTCGGCTTGATGGCCACTACTTACGGATACGTATATGTTGCCCAGATAGCCATGGGTGCCGACCAGGCCCAGACATTGAAGGCCATCCGCGAGGCAGAGGCATATCCCGGCCCGTCGCTCATCATCGCCTACGCTCCGTGTATCAACCACGGTCTGAAGGCCGGTATGGGTAAGAGCCAGGCCGAAGAAGAAAAGGCCGTGAAGTGCGGTTACTGGCACCTGTGGCGCTACAACCCGTCACTGGAAGCCGAGGGTAAGAACCCCTTCACACTGGACAGCAAAGAGCCCGATTGGACAGGTTTCAAGGACTTCCTGAAAGGCGAAGTGCGCTACGCTTCCGTGATGAAACAATATCCGGAAGAAGCAGAACAACTGTTCCAAGCAGCCGAAGACAACGCCAAGTGGCGCTACAACAGCTACAAGCGTCTGTCTAAGGAGAACTGGGGCGCCGAGGTTACGGAATAATCTCGATTATTATATTATAAGACAAGACCGGTTGGGCGGGAATGGCATGACGAGTGCCTCCCGCCCAACTTTTTTGGGCACCGTTGGGAGCTACGGATTCTCTCGTTCCACCCCTTCCTCTTCAGGAAATCTCCTCATCCGGTGAATGTCTTTTAAGTCCGTCACAAGGATTGTTCTTCCTGCGGATACTGCCGTCTTACCTCAATCTGTCCTTATAAATCTGCGGCAACTCCGGCATGGCCCCGCTCTGCGTACATACATACGCCGAGACCTCCACAGCCAGCTTATGCGCTTCGTTCGCAGGCTTTCCACGCAGGACGGCGGCGGTGAAGGCAGCCATAAACGAGTCTCCGGCACCCACGGTGTCGGCAACCGTCACTTTCGGCGTTTCCTGAAAAGACACGACTCCGGGAGTAAACACATAGCTCCCGTTGGTTCCGCACGTCAGAATCAACATCTTCAGATTGTATTCGGCCAACAGAATCCAGCATTTGTCTTGCAGGTCGATGCCCGGATAGCCGAAGATACGGCTGATGGTGACCAACTCCTCATCGTTTATCTTAAGCACGTTGCAACGGCGCATGGACTCGCAAAGGATCTCTTTCGTATAGAATCCCTGACGCAAGTTGATGTCGAATATCTTCAGGTGTCCGTCCATATCGGGCATGGCGTCCAGAAAGCGGTTGATGGTGGTGCGGCTCACCACGCTGCGTTGCGCCAACGAGCCGAAACAGACCGCACGGGTGTTCAACGCCAGACGATTCAACTCCTCGGTGAAAGGGATATTATCCCAAGCCACACCCTCCTTTATTTCGTAACAAGGCACGCCCACGGCATCGAGCGTCACCTGAACCGTTCCCGTAGGATAAGGCACCCGCTCTATCCGCGTGCGCAAGCCTTTCTGAGCAAAAACCTTCAAGATCTCATCTCCGTCGGCGTCGGCGCCTACGGCGCTGACCACCCGGCTGTCGAAACCGAACTGCGATACATGATAGGCAAAATTGGCCGGAGCGCCGCCTATCCTCTTTCCTTCGGGAAGGCAATCCCACAAAGCCTCGCCCATTCCTACGATCATTTCATTCATGGTAATTATTCTTTAATAGATTACACCTTT
>CAUUOT010000122.1:0-4760 GCA_963546815.1 uncultured Bacteroides sp. | reverse complement strand
CCCTTATTGGCAATCAAACTAATCTATTGGTTAGTTGATATTTACGAATTTTTCTATGTTTTGCAAGGTGGATTAATAGTGTTTAACACTATGGATTGATATGGGTTAATAGTAAAAGACCGCAGCCCTGCGAGGAGGGTTGCGGTCTTCTCTCTGTATTTCGGCACGCGCGGTACGGACTTACTTTATCAGGTTTTTGCCCGTCATTTCGGCAGGTTGCTTCATGCCGAGGATGTGGAGGATGGAGGGGGCGACGTCTGCCAGTACGCCGTTTTCCACCGTTGCACGGCTGTTTTCGGTGACGTAGACGAAGGGGACGGAGTTGAGCGAGTGGGCGGTGTTAGGCGTTCCGTCCTCGTTCAGCGCATGGTCGGCGTTGCCGTGATCGGCGATGATGATGGCCTCGTAGCCGTTGGCTTTGGCAGCTTCGATGGTTTCGCCCACGCATTGGTCGATGGCCTTGACCGCCTGCTCGATGGCGGTGTAGACGCCGGTGTGCCCCACCATGTCGCCGTTAGCGAAGTTGACGACGATGAAGTCGAACCGCTGGGTGCGGATGGCCTCCACCAGTTTGTCTTTCACCTCGTAGGCGCTCATCTCGGGCTTCAGGTCGTAAGTGGCCACTTTGGGTGAGGGGACGAGTATGCGCTCTTCGGCCTCGTAGGGAGTTTCGCGTCCGCCGTTGAAGAAGAAGGTGACGTGGGCGTACTTTTCGGTTTCGGCGATGTGCAGCTGCGTCTTGCCGTTAGCGGCGAGGTATTCGCCCAATGTGTTCTGCACGTTCTCTTTGTCGAAGAGGATGTGCACGCCCTTGAAGGCGGCGTCGTAGGGCGTCATGCAGTAGAACTGCAGGTTGGGCACGGTGCGCATGTCGTGTTGGGGCATGTCTTGCTGGGTCAGTACCACGGTCAGTTCCTTGGCGCGGTCGTTGCGGTAGTTGAAGAAGATGACCACGTCGCCCTCTTTGATGGTTCCATCGAAAGCGGCGTTTACTATCGGCTTGACGAACTCGTCGGTAACGCCTTCGTCGTACGATTCTTGCATGGCTCGAGCCATGTCCGTGGTGGCTTTTCCTTGTCCGTTGACCAACAGATCGTAGGCCTCCTTCACGCGCTCCCAACGCTTGTCGCGGTCCATCGCGTAGAAACGTCCCACGATGGAGGCTATCTTTCCGGCGGACTGCAGGCAGTGTGCCGTCAGTTGCTCGATGAAGGCTTTGCCGCTCTTCGGGTCGGTGTCTCGTCCGTCCATGAAACAGTGGATAAAGGTGTCCTCGATGCCGTATTCCTTGGCGATGTCGCACAGTTTGAACAGATGGTTGAGCGAGCTGTGCACGCCCCCATCCGAGGTCAGACCCATGAGGTGGACACTCTTGCCCGTCTCTCTGGCATACGAGAAAGCGGCCACGATGCCCTTGTTCTTCGAGATGCTGCCGTCGGCGCAGGCGCGGTTAATCTTCACCAAGTCTTGATAGACAATGCGCCCGGCGCCGATATTGAGGTGTCCCACCTCGGAGTTTCCCATCTGTCCTTCGGGCAACCCCACGTTCTCGCCGCTGGCTTGGAGTTGCGAGTGCGGGTAACGCTTCAGCAGGCTGTCCCAGTGAGGAGTGGGTGTGTTGAAAATCACATCGTCCTTGCCTCGGTCGCCGATGCCCCAACCGTCGAGAATCATCAAAAGAGCTTTCTTACTCATACTTTTTTATCTTAAAGTGATACAATCGTTGGGGTTCTGCGGAAACACTCCCTGCGAACAGAGCGCTGTTTCAGCGCCGTAAAGGTATAAAAAACAGCACTCAAAGCCTATGTTCCCGAATGATTTATGTACTTTTGCCGGACTTCAAAGTCCCTGAAACAGAGAAGAAGGACGCTTCGCCCCTACCAGCGGGCAGCCCTATTAACCCGAATCAACGAACGGAGACCTTGCCTGCAACGCCTCTGTTCCGGAAAACTGAAAGGAGGCAAACAATGAGAAAGTATCTCTATAGCGAGAACGGCTTCATCGAAAAGGCCGAGTGGAAGCCCAACTGCTGGGTGAATGTGGAATGCCCCGACGATGGCGACTTCCGCTTCCTCACCGAGGAGCTGAATGTGCCCGAGTCGTTCCTCGAAGACATTGCCGATGTGGATGAGCGCCCCCGCACCGAACGAGAGGACGGCTGGCTGCTCACCATCCTGCGCATCCCCATGCAGAGCAACCAACGCGGCGTGCCATTCATCACCGTGCCCATCGGCATCATTACCAACAACGATGTCATCGTCTCTGTCTGCTACCACCATACAGAACTGATACCGGATTTCATCCAGCATACCCGCCGCAAAGGCATCGTCGTCCACAACAAGCTGGATTTGATACTGCGCATCATCTACTCCTCGGCCGTTTGGTTCCTGAAATACCTGAAACAGATAAACAACGACGTTACCGCCGCCGAAAAAGAACTCGAGAGAAGCATCCGTAACGAAGACCTCCTGCAACTGATGAAGCTGCAAAAGACGCTGGTCTACTTCAACACCTCCATCCGTGGCAACGAAGTGATGATAGGCCGCCTGAAAAACATCTTTCAGGATACCGACTATCTGAACATGGAGCTGCTGGAGGACGTAATCATCGAACTGAAACAGGCATACAACACGGTGAACATATACAGTGACATCCTGACGGGAACGATGGATGCCTTCGCCTCTATCATCTCCAACAACGTGAATGCCATCATGAAGCGCATGACCAGCCTCTCCATCACGCTGATGATACCCACCTTGATTGCCAGCTTCTATGGCATGAACGTGGATATACACTTGGATAGTTCTCCCCATGCCTTCGTGTTCATCATCCTGCTGTCGGCAGTGCTGTCGGCGGTGACGTTCGTGTGGTTCCGCAAAATAAAGTGGTTCTCAAGGAAGTCGAGCGCCAGCTGTCCGTCGCCCAGCAGATTGAACGTCATGCGATGATACGGAGTAGTGCCGTACCGGGCAATGGCAGCACGGTGCTTTGGGGTGGGATATCCCTTGTTGCTTCCCCAGTCATATTGCGGATACTCCTCGTGCAGACGGTGCATATAGTCGTCTCGATACGTCTTGGCCAAGATAGATGCGGCAGCGATGGAGAGGTACTTCCCGTCTCCTTTCACCACCGTGGTGTGCGGCAAATCCCGGTACTTTCTGAACCGGTTCCCATCGATAAGCAGATGTTGCGGACGCACGGACAGCCCGTCCAAGGCACGGTGCATGGCCAGAAAAGAAGCATTGAGAATGTTTATCTTGTCAATCTCTGCGGGAGAGACGACACCTACTGCCCACGCCAATGCCTCCCGTTCGATGACTTCGCGCAATGCATAGCGTTGCTTTTCCGTCAGTTGCTTGGAGTCGTTCAGCAACTCATTCCTGAATGACTTGGGAAGAATGACAGCAGCAGCGTAAACCGCCCCCGCCAGACAGCCACGACCAGCCTCGTCGCAACCCGCTTCTACCAAGTCTTCGTTCAAATAAGGTAATAACATTGCCTGAGTTCGATATAAGAATAAGGTATCATTTACCCCTTAAATACCCGTATATTTCCGGTCGTTTTCCTCGTATGTGCGACGTGCTTAGTCTCGCATATACGAGGTGCTTAATGTCGCAGCGAGATGAGTGATGTCGTATATACGAGATCATGCACGTCGCATATGTGAGATTAAGCACTCTTGATTACCCCCTCCAAAAGTGCCTCTGAGGCGGTAATAGTCGGAATTCTTTATCCCAGCAAATCCTTCACTTTGGCAGAGATGGCACGACCTTCGGCAAGTCCGGCCAGTTTCTTGCTGGCTACGCCCATCACCTTGCCCATGTCTTTGCCGCCGGTGGCGCCTACTTCGGCGATGATTGCTTTCAGGGCAGCTTCCAACTCTTCGGCGGACAGCTGTTTGGGCAGATAAGTCTCCATCACTTTCACTTGCGCCAGCTCAGCGTCTGCTAAGTCTTGACGGCCCTGCTGCACGTAGATTTCGGCCGCATCCTTACCTTGCTTGGTCAGTTTTTGGATAATCTTCAAAGCATCCGCGTCGTTCAGGGTGTCGTTGGCCCCCGGGGCAGTTTTGGCTTCGAGGAATACTTTCTTTACGTTTCTCAAAGTGTCGAGGGCCACTTTATCTTTAGCCTTCATTGCGTTTTTTATGTCTTCGCTGACTCTTTCAAATAAATCCATGATGATTGTTTTTACATTCGATAAAGAGAGTTGTTTTACTTAGGTATGCTGGAAAGCAATGACTTCATCGTCGTTGGTCCGAATAACTTCGGCGGAAGGCTGTCTCTCTTGCTCGGCTTTTTGTCGGATGTTATTCAGCGTAGTTTTGTCACGCAGATAGGTAGGAGAACTTTCCACCATGCCGATGATGTCTGCTTTGTCCATATCCTCGGGGGTGAAAAGGTAGATGTGGCGACGATGGCTGCGCTGCGAGCGGGCGTTGGCATCCTTGCCGTAGTACACTTCCCGGCGGTTGCGCTTCTGTTCCTCCTCTTCCTCCAGTTCGGCAAGGCGCTTTTGCTCCTCGGCGGTGCGCTGGATGAGACGTTCGTCCATCTCCTTCACGTGGATATCCTGAATGCCGAATCCGGTGGCAAGCAGGGTAATCTTTACGCTCTGCTCCAGCTTGTCGTCTTCCATCATGCCGAACTTCGTTTCGAAGTCGCGGTTGAAGCGGTTCATGAACTCCTTTATTTCGTCCATTTCACTCATCATCAGTTCGTGCTCACTGCTGTACGAGATGTTGAGCAGCACCTTCTTTG
>CAUUOT010000121.1:0-4769 GCA_963546815.1 uncultured Bacteroides sp. | reverse complement strand
ATTACTGCTGCTGCTATTTTGATCAGATTACGGATTTGTATGCGCTTTGCTGGGGTTGCTTTTATATGCTTGGCATTCTCTTCTTCCTGTATGAAGTTGATCATATCGAAGAGTTTGCGTTGTGCATTGAATTCCCGTAAGTTCTCTTCCGAACGCTCCACCCATTCTTTTATTTGCATTCTTTCGTCAAGACTTGCTTCGCCGCTAAAAAAACGAAAAAGAGCCTCTTTCTGTACATATTGTGTGCTGTCTGCATATTGTTTTTTCATTATAAGTAGATTTTGGGGGTTTATTATAATACAACTACCCCCATCGTCCCCCTAGTGAGAAAAAGGAAAAAATAAGAAAAGGAAAGGAAAATAGTCTTTTAGCGATATTCGAAAAGCTTTCAATGCTTTACTTATATGGAACTCTACTCCTTTTACGGAAATGTTTGTAGCCGTGGCTATTTCGGAGTAGCTCTTTCCATCGAATCTGCTCATTATGAAAATTTGGCGGGTGCGTGCCGGAAGTGATTGTAGTGTCTCGTTAATTATTTGTCTTATTTCATTTGAGAAGAAATCTGTGGGGTCACAACTTTCCAATTGATTGATACGTGCATGCAGTTCCCACTTCTGATATTCTGTCAGACTGATAGAAGCGGTATCTACCACACGTTGGTGTTTCAAATGGTTGAGACATTTGTTCTTGATGGAAGTCAGTATGTAAGAAGCAGCCTCTTTTTCTGAGCAGAGCAGATTCTTTTCCCAGAAATCGGAAAAAGCGTCTGCCGTAAGGTCGGCTGCTACTGTGTAATCGTGTACATAAGTGAATGCAAACCGCAAAAAGGCCGTTTTGTATGTGCGGTAAACGGTGTTGAACAACGATTCATATTCTATGCTTCTATTCATTATGGTGATAAAAGAATTTCGGTTGGGTAATCATTGGCAAAGATATCTGTTAACCTGAATTCTAAGACCTCAGGTTATTAATATTTACCTGTGATGCAAGTGCGAGCATATCATTTCGGTGCTCTCATCTCCAGCGCCTTGTTCTCCGCCGCCTCCATCTGTTCCCGTTCGCCCGGCCCTTTGTCGTTGATGCCGCAAAGGTGGAGGATGCCGTGGATGACGACGCGGTGTAATTCCCTTTCATAATCATTGCCGGCAAACTGTTCCGCATTGGTGCGCACGGTGTCGAGGCTGATGAAGAGGTCGCCGTTGAGGCGGTTTCCCTCGCAGTAGTCGAAGGTGATGATGTCCGTGTAATAGTCGTGTTGCAGATAGTGGCGGTTCACTTCAAGGATTTTCTCGTCCGAACAGAAGATATAGGCGATTTCACCGATTCTTTTGCCGTATGAGGCAGCCACGGACTTGATCCATTCCGTTGTCTCGCGTTTCTTGAGGGCGGGCATTTCGATGCCTTCAGCGTGGTAGCTAATCATGTCTGTATATCGTTTTTTAATATTTCGTTTCCTTTCCGGTTTCTAATAATCCCTCATCGCCCACATACAGCCTGACATCTGACATCTCTTACGTCTCTTATGTTCTTATGTCTTGTTTCTCTAACGTCTAACATCTCTTACGCCTCTTCCCTCTACCATCTGTCAAACCTCCCCGAAGAAGAAAATATAACTGATGATGATGGCGGCGATGATGCCTGAGAAGTCGGCAATCAGTCCGCAGGTCACGGCATTGCGTGTTTTGGTGATGCCCACGCTGCCGAAATATACGGCAAGGATGTAGAACGTGGTGTCCGAAGCCCCACGGGCCACGCAACTCATGCGGCCCACGAACGAGTCGGCTCCATACTGCTTCATGGTGTCAATCATCAACCCGTTGGCTCCGCTGCCGCTCAGTGACTTCATCAGGGCGGTGGGCAAAGCTCCTACGAAACTCGTGTCCACTCCGAGCAGTCCTACGGCACGGCCGATACCGTCTATCAATAAATCCATTGCTCCGGAAGTGCGAAAAACGGCGATTCCAACGAGGAAAGCCACTAAATAAGGTATGATGCGCACGGCGGTGGTGAAACCCTCTTTCGCTCCTTCGATGAAGGCGTCGTACACATTGATTTTCTTCCACAATCCCCAAAGGATGAACAGCAGGATGATGGAGAACAGCAGGATGTTGGCTATCAGGGTGGAGTATGTGCCCATTTCGGTACGCTCGATGCGTGTAAACAGATAAATCAGTGCGGCGAAAAAGAGGCTGATGCAGCCTATCAGGATGAGTATGGGCTTATTCAGCAGGTTGATGCGTTGGGCTATACTGACGGCAATCACACCGGTAAGTGTAGAGATCGCCGTCGTTATCAGGATAGGGATGAAAATGTCCGTTGGCTGCGAGGCGCCCATCTGCGAACGATACATCATGATGCTGACGGGGATAAGTATCAGTCCCGAAGTGTTGAGCACGAGGAACATCACCATCGGGTTGGTGGCGGTATCTTTCTTGGGGTTGAGTTCCTGAAGCTCTTTCATGGCTTTCAGTCCCATGGGCGTGGCGGCATTGTCTAATCCCAGCATATTGGCGGACAGGTTCATGAAGATGGAACCCATGGCGGGATGTCCTTTAGGTATTTCGGGGAAGAGGCGGCAGAACACCGGACTGAGCCAGCGTGAGAGTGCATTGATCATGCCGCTGTTTTCGCCTATTTTCATCATGCCCAGCCAAAGGGCCAGTATTCCCGTCAGTCCCAGAGATATCTCGAAAGCCGTCTTGTACGAGGAAAAGGTGTAGTTGACAAGCTCCGTGAATATCTCCACATCGCCCGTAAAGACGAACTTGCAGAGAGCTACGACGAAAGCTATTACGAAGAAGGCTATCCAGATATAATTCAGAACCATGTATCGTTGCGTTGTTTGTTTGGGTTAATAGTTATGCTCGTTGGCAAGGTTCCAAGCGTTGAGGAAGGCTGCCTTGGTTATTTCGACCATCTTCTCCCAGTTCAGGCGGTCGGCATGGTCAGAAGGTTGATGGTAGTCGGGATGCCCGTCCGTATGATACCAGATAACAGGAATGTCACGCAGGGCGAAAGAGGCGTTGTCACTTCCGCCTATGGGACGGTCCCAAGCGCGGTAGTCGGGTTGTAGCTTCAGCCCACAGCGTGCGATGTCGGTTTTCAGCCAATCGCCGAAGACGGGGTGCGAAGCGGTATAGAAGTAAACCACGTGCTGCGGTTGTTCGGGCTTATTGTTCCGGCCTATCATGTCGAAGTTGAGATAGCCCTTCACTTGGCTGATGAAGGGGCAAGTCTGCACAAAATACCGCGAGCCGAGCAGTCCTTTTTCTTCCCCGTCCCAAAAGGCAAAGACGACCGTACGGAGCGGCTTCTGTCCCGAAGCCCGGAACGCACGTGCTATTTGCAATACGGCAGATACGCCGGAGGCATTGTCGTCGGCACCGTTGTAAATCCTGTCGTCGGCAAGGGTATCGTCCATGCCCAAGTGGTCGAAGTGTGCGCCTATAATCACGTATTCATCCGCACGTTCGCCGGGAATATATCCCAGTACATTGCTCATCTTCAGCAAGCGGTGTATGCCCCGCTTCAAGGCGTCGAGGGAGTCGGGATGCACCTGCCATCGGCCTTTTTGTCCGCGCTCTTTGCCGCATGCCTCGAAGGGTTGATAATACGTGTCTCTGTCCAGCGGAGCGATGCCCCATTCTCTCAGGCAAGCCTCCAAGTAACGTGCCGCAATCCGAGAGCCGTGCGTACCGGCTTCCCGTCCTTGCAACTCATCATCGGCCAAGAAACGGACAATCGCTTCGGCCGAGGCACGGTCGATGCTCCGTAGCCCTTTTTCCTGCGGAGACTGCGCGTACAAAGAGAATGTGAGGGAGAAGTAACAGATTATTCCTAAACAGGCTCTATACATGTCATTCGGTTTTAAGGATTGGACATATCGATTGCAAAAGTAAAGATAACTTTCGATAGTTTCGATAGATGTTGTATTTTTGTCCCTTGACAATCATTCCAAACCCATCTAAATCAAACGCGGATTCGACATGAAAGAGGGAGTTCACTTATCTTACCGAAATTAGATCTAACCTACATCCATCAAAGTAAGCAATGAAAAAAAGAACGAAAGTAAACGAAGAGGTCGTACACATACAGAAGGAGCTGGAGACATTCATCGACCCGGTGAAAAGGGAGATTCTTCCCCGCTTCTTCAAAACCGGAAAAGGGCAATACGGAGAAGGCGATAAATTTCTGGGCGTAATTGTGCCCAACATCCGTTTGGTGGCAAAGCAGTACAAGGACGAGCCTTTCGAGGTGATGGCCGACTTGCTGCAGAGCGAGTGGCACGAGTGTCGTCTTTGCGCCCTGCTGATGTTGGTGGAACGGTTCAAAAAGAGCGATGAAAAGGGGAGAAAAGCCATTTACGACTTCTACCTGTCGCAGACTTCGCGCATCAATAACTGGGATTTGGTGGACCTGTCCGCTCCCGGCATTGTAGGCGAGTACCTGAAAGACAAACCTCGCAGTGACCTCTATCGTCTGGCGGACAGTCCGCTGCTTTGGGACCGGCGCATCGCGGTGGTCTCCACCTTCACCTTAATCCGGAACAACGATTTCATCGACATTCTGGCGCTTTCCGAACGTCTTCTGCATCAAGAGCACGACCTGATGCGCAAGGCTGTGGGCTGGATGCTCCGCGAGGTGGGGAAACGGGACAGGGATTTGCTGGTACAGTTCTTAGAGAAACACTGCCACACAATGCCCCGCACCATGCTGCGCTATGCCATCGAAAAAGTCCCGGAAGAGGAACGCCGGTATTTCATGAGGCG
>CAUUOT010000120.1:0-4780 GCA_963546815.1 uncultured Bacteroides sp. | reverse complement strand
GGATTATCCAGAGGCGGGGGATTTCGACTTTTTGGAAGATTCAACGATGTTTCTTATATTTGCCGCCAATAATTTTATTTATAATAAAACGAATTGAAAGTATGAAAACTAAATTTTTATTGGTAGCCGTAGTTGTAGCGTTCTCTTTTGCTGTAACTTCATGTGGAAATAAAAAAACAGCCGAATCTGCCAGTGCTGATGCAGATTCTTGTCGCTCTGCAAAAACGGAACAGGTGTGTGATTCAACCAAGAACTGCTGCAAGGCTGAAGGAGATAGCGCTAAATGCGATAAAGGTTGTGATAAAGAAGGTTGCGAAAAGAAGTGTGACCAAGCTTGCGACAAGAAATGATTATAATCGTCTCGTAGAATTTTCGTAGAGAAGAGGTTGTAAGCATTCCTCATTATACTTTTTAGGTACAGACTATGTGGAACATACGGAGTGTCCGTATTCGTTTGCAAGTCTGTACCTATTTTATTGTATACTTTACATCATTGAGAAAGAGATGCTACTCTCGGCACTTTTCTATCTCTCAAGAGAGGACCCATGTTCGGTTCATCTTCGGGGTCCATGTTCGCTTTTTCTTCGCTGTCTATAGGGGGGAGAAAAATACGAAGATGAACCGAAGATGGTTAGAAGGATGTATCCTGTCAAATCACAGCATTGCAGTTTTTCAAAAAGGGCTCAATTTGTTTTCACTCTTATCCCGAATTCGGGTTGAAATAAGAAAGAAAATGTTTGCTTACTGCGGAATAACATGTATCTTTGCATTGTTAATACAAGAATGGAATGATTCAGAACTTTACAAATATTCTACTGTGTGATATTATTCTTCTACTGGCTGTGGTTAGTGGGAGTGGATGTTGCACATGGTTATAGATGTAAGATGTTGAAGATATGCAAAGCCTTTCTCACTCCCTGGTGCGAAGGGCTTTTTTTATGGATATAAATTAGAATGCGATGAGTGATAAATTATTTATTTTCGATACAACGCTTCGCGACGGCGAGCAGGTTCCGGGATGCCAGTTGAATACGGTAGAGAAGATACAGGTGGCCAAGCAGCTGGAACTGTTGGGCGTAGATGTGATTGAGGCGGGCTTTCCGATATCAAGTCCGGGAGATTTCAACTCGGTGATCGAAATATCGAAGGCTGTGACATGGCCCACTATCTGCGCTTTGACGCGTGCTGTTCAGAAGGATATCGATGTGGCGGCAGAAGCGTTGCAATTTGCCAAGCATAAGCGTATCCATACGGGTATCGGTACGTCCGATTCGCATATCAAGTATAAGTTCAATACGAATCGCGAGGAGATTATCGAACGTGCGGTGGCTGCCGTGAAATATGCTCGCAGATATGTGGACGACGTGGAGTTTTATGCCGAAGATGCCGGACGTACCGACAACGAGTATCTGGCTCGCGTGGTAGAAGCCGTTGTTAAGGCAGGAGCAACGGTGGTAAACATTCCCGATACGACGGGATATTGCTTGCCGGCAGAATATGGTGAGAAGATAAGATATCTGATGGAGCATGTCGACGGCATACATCGTGTCATACTTTCTACGCATTGTCACAATGATTTGGGCATGGCTACCGCAAATACGATGGCAGGTGTGCTGAATGGAGCCCGTCAAGTGGAGGTAACTATAAACGGCATCGGCGAACGTGCGGGAAACACTTCTCTGGAAGAGATAGTCATGATCGTGAAGTGTCATAAGGATATCGGCATCGAGACCAACGTCAATACCCAGAAGATTTACCCTACCAGCCGGATGGTGTCCGGTTTGATGAATATGCCTATACAACCGAATAAGGCGATTGTGGGCCGCAACGCATTTGCTCATTCATCCGGCATTCATCAGGACGGTGTGCTGAAGAATGCGCAGACTTATGAAATCATGAATCCGCAGGACGTGGGCATTGACGATAATTCCATCGTATTGACCGCACGCAGCGGACGTGCCGCTTTGAAGAAACGTTTGTCCGCCTTAGGAGTAAATCTGGAGCAAGGCAAATTGAACGAAGTATATCATGAGTTTCTGAAACTTGCCGATAAGAAGAAGGACATCAACGACGATGACATCTTGGTCTTGGCAGGGGCAGACCGTTCACAGAATCATCGTATCAAGTTGGAATACTTGCAGGTGACCAGTGGAGTCGGAGTTCGTTCGGTAGCCAGTATGGGACTGAACATTACCGGTGAAAAGTTTGAGGCGGCGGCCAGCGGGAACGGACCGGTAGATGCAGCCATCAAGGCTTTGAAGAAGATTATCAACCGGCAGATGACACTGAAAGAGTTTACCATTCAGGCCATCAGCAAGGGGAGCGATGACGTGGGAAAGGTGCACATGCAGGTGGAGTATGACAATCATCTGTATTATGGCTTCGGCGCCAATACCGATATCATCGCCGCATCCGTCGAAGCCTACATCGACTGTATCAATAAGTTCAAGATGTAGGGCGTGAGCATTAAGGCTGATTTCATTCTAAAGAAAGCGATTATGAATACACTATTTGATAAAATCTGGGACGACCACACGGTGCAGCAACTGCAAGACGGCCCTACACAACTTTATATCGACAGGCTCTATTGTCATGAAGTGACCAGCCCGCAGGCCTTTGCCGGACTGCGTGAGCGCGGTATCAAATGTTTCCGGCCGGAGAAGATATACTGTATGCCCGACCATAACACGCCCACTCATGACCAAGATAAACCGATTGAAGACCCCGTGTCGAAGGCGCAGGTAGACACGCTGGCCAAGAATGCGACAGATTTTGGCTTGGCGCACTTCGGCATGATGGACCGGAGGAACGGCATCATTCATGTGGTGGGACCAGAACGCGGGCTGACCTTGCCCGGCATGACTGTGGTTTGCGGAGACTCGCATACGTCCACGCACGGCGCGATGGGAGCGGTGGCTTTCGGCATCGGCACGAGCGAGGTGGAGATGGTGATGGCCTCGCAATGCATCCTTCAGACCCGTCCCAAGACGATGCGCATCACCGTCGACGGCCGCCTTGGGAAAGGGGTGACTGCAAAGGATATGGCTCTGTACATGATTGCGAAGATGACCACAAGCGGCGCTACGGGCTACTTTGTGGAGTATGCCGGAGAAGCCGTGCGCCACTTGAGCATGGAAGGCCGACTGACGTTGTGCAACCTAAGCATAGAAATGGGCGCGCGCGGTGGCATGATTGCTCCCGACGAGACCACTTTCGAGTACGTCAAGGGGCGAGAATACGCCCCGAAAGGCGAAGCATGGGACAAGGCACTGGCCCGTTGGCGCAGCTTGAAGAGCGACGAAGACGCCGTGTTCGACCGCGAAGTACGTTTTGCCGCCGAGGACATCGAGCCGATGATTACCTACGGAACCAATCCCGGCATGGGCATGGGCATCACCCGGCGTATCCCCGTCGCCGAAGAACTGAGCGAGGCGGCCCGCCCCTCTTTCAAAAAATCGTTGGAATACATGGGCTTCCGGCCCGGAGAAGCGTTGCTGGGCAAGAAGATAGACTACGTCTTTCTGGGCGCCTGCACCAACGGGAGGATAGAAGATTTCCGCGCATTCGCCTCCATCGTCAAGGGGCGTCAGAAGGCCCCCGACGTGGTGGCATGGCTGGTGCCCGGCTCGTGGGCGGTAGACGCGCAGATACGAGGGGAGGGCTTGGACAAGGTGCTGCAACAAGCCGGGTTCACCATCCGTCAGCCCGGATGTTCCGCCTGTCTGGCGATGAACGACGATAAGGTGCCTGCCGGAAAGTATGCCCTGTCCACCAGTAACCGCAATTTCGAAGGCCGTCAAGGCCCCGGAGCCAGAACACTGCTTGCCAGTCCGATGGTAGCCGCCGCGGCAGCAGTGACAGGGGGCATAACAGACCCCAGAGAACTGATGCGGTGAGTACCAGTTCCGCGATTCATAGTATATCATACAGCCTGAGTTCAACATAAGAAAATAAATCCGTGAGATACCCTCTTAAAAAAGAGTAAGATGGCATCTTATGCTGTACAAGATGGCATCTTATGTTGTACAAGATGGCATCTTATGTTGTACAAGATGGCATCTTATGTTACTCAAGATGTCATCTTGTTCAGCAAAAGACTGAAAGATACGGAGGAAAACTTCTCGTCCTTGGAATGTATTCTATTGATTAGCCCTTAATAAATATATATATATTAGCGCTTAATATAAAGTTTTCGTCGGTATCTCCTGAACTTTTCATATTGAGGAGAGGAAATTTTTCTACAGATAAAGAGGATTATTCTTTAGAAGAGACGAAAGCTGTAACTTTGAAGCCTCTTATGATAGAATACTTGTTTATGAACAAAATCGACCATATCGACATGAAACAGAAATTCAACATCATTGCCGGCACATGCGTACCCCTTCCGTTGGAGAATGTGGATACCGACCAGATTATCCCGGCACGTTTCCTCAAAGCCACTACCCGCGAGGAGAAGTTCTTCGGAGACAACCTGTTCCGCGACTGGCGCTACCATCCGGACGGCTCTATGAACGAGGACTTTGTTCTGAACGACCCCACCTACAGCGGCCCCATATTGGTGGCGGGCAAGAACTTCGGTTCCGGCTCCAGCCGCGAGCATGCGGCGTGGGCCATTGCCGGCTACGGCTTCCGCGTGGTGGTGTCCAGCTTCTTTGCCGATATCCACAAGCAGAACGAACTGAACAACTTCGTCCTCCCCGTGGTGGTGAGCGAAGCCTTTCTGCAGGCGCTGTTCCGCTCCATCTTTGCTCATCCCAAGACGGAGGTGGAAGTAAACCTC
>CAUUOT010000119.1:0-4846 GCA_963546815.1 uncultured Bacteroides sp. | reverse complement strand
AGAGCATCTCGAGACGTATCTCGCACTCCGGCAGAAGTCTGCACAGACCGTAGACCGACAAGGGAACAGCCAGAAACAACAATCCGCCCAACGTCCACCCCACCAGCTGGAACGATACACCGGGAAGGAGAAATATCACCGCCGTCAGACCGCTGAACAATACGGGAAAGACAAGCAGACCGGGGAAATACTTCAGGAAAGCAAATACCATCCGCTTGCGACGGCTGACATAAGCCGATGTCGTTATGTTGGCATACATGACGCAGAACAGCATCGTCAATGCCACATCAACGCTCAGCAGCACAGCCACATCCAGCATCAGCCTTGTGTCGGCAAGCCATGAGGCTATCTGCGTCTTGGTCTGTTCGATGGCAAAAGGCCACATCAGTGCCGTGAATACCATGACAATCACCGAGACCGCCATTACCTCGCGCACGCCGTGGAAAGTCTGCTTCAGCACAAAACTGAAGCAAACCAATATCATCATCAAAACAACTACTGTCTCCATAATACGACTAAAGAGAATCCTACATCATGTTTCGGCGACGCCGCTTAACCAGAATAACGAGTATCAAGACAGCCACGACCACTATCACAGCCATCACCGTACCGCTGACGGTCGTGGTGGTCTGTCCCTCGCTGCCATCTACCGACTCTTTCTTCATCACCATGCTCTTGTTGCCGGCATCTTTCTTCGCTTCACGGATGTCGCTCACGTTCTGCCGGTATTCCTTAGCGGCAGAGGCATCGGTATTCGACGCAATGAAGTCGCGGAGTTTAGGGTTATCGCAGACAAAGCCCGAACAAGAAGGTTTGTACTTATTGACCATCTCCACGTGCAAACGGGCTATGTCGCCCGCCTGCTCTGCCGTAGCTTTCCACAGCCCCTTGCGGATGGTTTCCATCATGACGGCGGTCATCTCCTCCAATGCAGCGGGATTCTGCTTCTCGAAGAAATCTTTGGTACCGAGGTTGAACTTATCCTTCACATATACATTATAAATCTCATCCCACAACTCCTTGTCGATGGCTGCGGGTTTCATCACGTTCCATCCGTAGGTATTCGTTACGATGTCGGCAAAGCCGTCGGCACTGCTTGCACCGCCCTTCATCTTCTCGCGGATATAGGCCGGGTTGAATATCGTGGTACGGCTCTCTACTCCGATAGCCTCCTTCACCTCCTGCATACGCATGTTCTGATGATTGCGATAATCGGCAAGATAAGCGTCAGGGTCTTTGCCCGTCACATTGCGTATGGCAAGGTTCATGCCACCCATAAACTCATATACATGGTCGAGACTCAATGCGCCCCACGTATTGCTCTGACGGGGTTGGATGACCACATCGGTACGGGTGAGCGCAGCCTCGAAGGCCGCCTTGCGCACGGTCTCCCAATCCTTTTCACTGCCATAGAAGGCACCCATATTGTTCATGTAGACCTCGGCCAACTGACTCTCTTTGTCCCAACGGTCTCCGGCTTCGACCATGGACTGTATGCCGGTGCCGTAGTTGCCGTTGACACCGCCGAACACACGGAACATACTCACCTCGCGGGCGTCCTTGGGCGACATGCCTTTCTCCACAAGTACCCGTTCGGATTCTACCACGCCTGCTTTGACAAGATTGTCATAGCGGTCGTCTTCGGCATTGGCAGCCATCTCGATGGCTTTGTTGATGAGGAAAAGCCGTGAAGCGGCAAGGTCTCGCAACTGTCCGCTGGTCTGTACTACCACGTCAATACGCGGGCGTCCGAGTTGTTCCGAAGGTATCAGGCGTAAGTCGGTGACCCGTCTGAAGGCATCGCGCACCGGTTCTACACCGAGCATATAGAGTATCTGTGCTATCGTGGCTCCTTCTGTTTCGATGAACTCACTACTCCACAGTGTGTAACTCACCTTGCGAGGGTACTCGCCACCGTGACGCTCGCGATACATCTTTATCGTATTGTCAGCCAGCGCCTGCCCTTTCTCCCAAGCGTCTTCCGTAGGAGTATGCTCCGCATTGATGGAGTAGAGGTTGCGTCCCGTGGGCAAGGTGTTCGGGTTGACAATGGGGTCTCCTCCCGGAGAAGGTGCGGTATATCCGCCTTTCAAAGCATTCATCAGGGAGCCCATCTCGTATTCCGGACTTCGGCTCAGCATGTCTTCGTAGTTCGCTACGTTTTTCAGTGCATGCTCCACAGCCGTAACGGCTTGTGCAAGATGTATCTGTTCACGGGTATATTTCGGTCCTTTCGACACGGGCTTTGCCGTGGTCTTTGCCTTGCCGTTCTTCAGTTCTTCCTGATACCATCTTTGTCCCTCCTTGATTTTCGTCATCATCTTCTCAGGGAATTTACCGCTTTGCTCCATCTTCTCGAATGTGGCGCGGCTCATCTGGGGTATCTTTCTCTTGCGCGTCACCTTGGCTGCACGCATCTCGCTGACGGTGCGGTGGTCTTCCACCTTCTCTTCTTTCGGTTTCGCGCCCATATTGTCGGCCATCTGCATCATCAGCATGATGGGGTCGGGAGCGGCGTTCATGGCTTCCACTTCGCGTGCCGTCTTCAGTTCGTCGGCAGTGATGCCGGCAAAGCGACAGATGTATTCGTCGGTCATCTCTCCCTTCGAGCCGAGCAGACGTTTCACCTCTTGCTTCGCCTTGGTCAGGTAGAGGCGGCCGAAGAGTTGCTTGTGCTTCTCGGCATCCGCCGCAGCGCGTCCCTTCAGCTTATCCACGGCAAGCAAGCCGTAAGCTATCGGGTCGGTAGCCATAGCATAGACGCTGGTGACGATGTCGGGCTGTTCGTAGGCCTCGCCCATAGTGTAGAGCCGGCCGGTTATCTTCTCGTTGGCCAGCTCTTCGGCGAAACTTTCGAGACGGGTAATGTCGTCCGCCGTATAAGGACGGGTCATGTCCTTCTCGTCCAGCCCCAGTTCACGGGCTATTCCCATCTCCACGGTCAATGCTTTTACCTTGAGGGACTGTGCGTCCGAGGGCTTTTTATTGTAAGCGTCGATGGCATCGCTCAGTCTGCGATAGGTATTTCGCAGTTCGCTCTCCTTGAACGGAGGGGTGAGGTAAGACTGCAGTTGGGCATAAGTACGCCGTTTGGCAATCATGCCTTCGCCCACGTTGCCGATGGTATATATATAATAATGTGGAACAACACCGATGAGCCGGTCGGACCAGTCGTTGCCATCGAGCGCTACCTGCTTGCGCGGCGTGTACTCCAGCGAACCGTGCGTGCCGAAATGAATCATCGCATCGGCGCCAAAACCGAACCTTGCCCACAGATAAGAAGCGATGTAGGTATGGGGCGGCGCCTGATTGGTGCCGTGGATAATCTTGAATGAGTCGCCACCTTCGCCCGCCATTACCTGCGGCATGAGCACGACATTGCCGAATTGCAGCCGGGCCACAGCCAGACGGCCATCGGCTGTGGACATGTATTTGCCGGGAAACGGGCCGTTCAGTTCGTCTATCATCTTACTTGACAGCGCCTTCTGCGTCCATTCGTCATATTGAGCCGCAGTCACCAATGCGGGGTGTCCGGACTGGAGGAACTGGTCGTAAGCACCTTCGGCATAGGTGCCGAACACCGAGCCGCGTTGCTGAATCATTGCCTCAAGTTCTTTGGCCGAGGCGGGAAGACCATCCACACGATAGCCCTCGCTGCGCAGCCGAAGCAGCAAATTGTAGAGCGACGGAACAACCTCCATGCCCGATGCCGTCAGTGAATTCTGTCCCGGACCTTTGAAGTAGCAAACCACCACGCGTTTCTCACTGTTCTTCTTCCGTTGCAGCGAGAGGTAACCGGCCACGTTCTCTACGAAACTGTCCATACGGTCGGGGATGCCGTACACTTCCTGCAAGCCCTCGGCATTTACGCGATGGGCGAAGACCGTGTACGGGCGTATCGCGCCATCTATCTCGGGTGTAACGATGCTCTGCGACATAAAGCCGCCTGTCATTCCCTGCTTATCGCTCTCCCACTCTTCGGTCAGGCGATTGACGTTCAAGGGTGAGAAGAGCGGGATGTTTTTCTTTTTCAAGAAGTCCACCATCCGGTCGCCCATACGCCCGTGGGCCATGTTGATTACGGCAGATAAGGCTATGCTGTCGGCATGACCGCCACCAACGAACGCCTGAAACTTCTCTACGCGATAGACGTTGAAGCCTTTCTGCTCGAGCGCTTTCATCATATCGGAAGCCAGCCCCATAGTGCCGGTCAGCATCACGGCAGGCGCGTTCTTCTTATACTTCCCGTTCTTAGTGAGGAAAGCGTTGTATTCCGCCACGCTGTTGAAACCTATCTCGTCGGCACCCTCGTCCTTGGGGTCGAAGTGCGACAACAGGCAATCGGGACGCTCGTCCGGCACGCTTGGTTCAGGAGCCTTGAACAGTTTGCCGTCAATGAACTTGCGGATGTAGGAAAACATACTGCGGTAGTTGCTTCGACCTCCGTTCTCCAGATAGCGCAAGAGGAAGTCGGCGTCTACAGAGTCCACCGAGACGATGTTGTTCATCGGGTTGGTGGCAATGCGCGTCAGTACCGGGCGGCTGTACGAAGCCTCTTGCAGTTGCTCGCGCTGTTGCTCGTCGAGGCGAAGCCCCATGCCGTTGACCAAAACCATATCGTAGTCTCCGAGTCGGTCTAAATCGTCGGTCGTTATCTCTTTCAGGCGAATCATCCCGTTATCATTGGCTTTGGCTATCTGTCCCAGTTCCACCACCTGATAGTTCAAGAAGGCGATGTCAGTATAGCCTACCCACATCTTCCACGACACAACTGCTGCAACCACGACTGCAATGGCTGCCACCAGGCACAATAATCTTTTTCTATTTATCTTTTTCAGTAATTTCT
>CAUUOT010000118.1:0-4873 GCA_963546815.1 uncultured Bacteroides sp. | reverse complement strand
GAGCCTCTCCCCCGGCCCCTCCCCCATAGGGAGGGGAGGAAGGATGGATAAGAAAACGGAAGGGGACTTGCAGGAGTGGAGACGGGCGTGTATGTCTTTTTGAAAAGGCACAATCGTCTGGCTCGGAAAAAACAGTCGGCTGATTTTTGAAATCAGTCGACTGTTTTGTTTTCGCCTTGCGAATGCCTTTTCTTTCATAGACGTGACTTGATTAGCATATTTTACTCTTTCTGCGGAAGAAATGAGGAAGAGAGAGGCGGAGCCTCCCCCTTGCATGCCACGTGCAGGCAGGCACTAATCGCTAACCACTAATACCTAAAGCTCCCCCTTGCACGCAGCAGAACTTGGAGGGAAAGTGTGCGTTTTCTATAAAATTGCGCTACCTTTGCATCGCTTTTATCGTATGAGACTACGCGGACATTACATAGTATACATGAGCATATGCTGGGGGTTGCTGACCTTCATGCCGTGCACCGTTAGCGCAAAGGCAAAGGACTTTGTGGTGGTCATCGACGCGGGGCACGGCGGGCACGACCCGGGCGCCATAGGCAAGATATCCAAGGAAAAGACCATCAACCTGAACGTGGCGCTGAAGCTGGGCAGACAAATCAAGAGCAACTGCCCCGACGTGAAAGTGATTTATACGCGAGACAAGGACGTGTTCATCCCGCTGGACCGGCGCGCGGAAATAGCCAACAACGCCAAGGCAGACCTGTTTATCTCCATACATACCAACGCCTTACCCAACAACCGGATTGCGCAAGGGGCATCGACGTGGACGCTGGGTCTGGCCAAGTCCGAAGCCAATCTGGCTGTTGCCAACCGCGAAAACTCCGTCATCTTGTACGAGAGCGATTACCGGACACGCTATGCGGGGTTCAATCCCAACTCAGCGGAGTCGTACATCATCTTCGAGTTCATGCAAGACAAGTACATGTCGCAGAGCGTGCATCTGGCGTCGCTGGTGCAGAAACAGTTCCGCAATACGTGCCGGCGGGTGGACCGCGGGGTGCATCAGGCCGGCTTCCTCGTGCTGAAAGCCAGCGCCATGCCCAGCATCTTGATAGAGCTGGGCTTCATCTCCACGCCGGCTGAAGAGCGTTACCTCAACTCGGAGGCAGGCATCGCTTCCCTGGCCAACGGCATCTTCCGGGCTTTCCTCACCTATAAGCGCGAGCAGGAAATCCGGCTGAACGGCAGCAGCCGTACGCCTCTGCCCGAAGAGGTACCCGCCCCCCCCGCGCAAGCAAACGAGGCGGAAACGGATACCGCCTCTGCCAAAATAGAACCAACTCCGCACAAAGCAACGACGGGGCAGGCCGAAACCGTGTTCAAGATACAGATACTGACCTCCGGACGCCCGCTGCCGAAAGGAGACAAAAGACTCAAAGGACTGGAGAACGTGGAGTATTATAAGGAAAAAGGCCTCTATAAATACACCTGCGGCGCATCGACGGACTACAATCAGGTGCTACGCACCAAACGCGGCATTGCAGATAAATTCAAGGATGCCTTCATCATCGCCTTCAAAGACGGAGAGAAAATAAACATCCATACTGCCATCGACGAGTTCAAGAAGATGCGCGGAAATCACTAACAACCAGATACAGTCATGAAGTACCTCACCAAAGAAATCAAAATAGGAATAGCCGGCATCGCCGCACTCTGCATATTGGTCTATGGTATCAATTTCCTGAAAGGAATCAATATGTTCAAGCCTTCCAGCTATTTCTACGTCAAGTTCCGTAACGTCAACGGCCTTACCAAATCGAGCCCAGTTTTCGCCGACGGTTTCCGCGTAGGTATCGTACGCGACTTGTATTACGACTATACGCAACCCGGCAAGGTGATTGCCGAAATAGACGTCAACCCTGACCTGCGCATCCCCAAAGGAAGTACGGCAGAGCTATCCTCCGAAATGCTAGGCGGCGTAAAGATGAATCTGCTACTCGCCAACAACCCGCGCGAAAAGCACCGGATAGGAGATACGATACCCGGCATCCTGAACAACGGGATGATAGACAAAGTGGCCGCTATGATGCCTCAAGTGGAAAAAATCGTACCTAAGCTCGATTCCATCCTTGCCTCCCTGAGCGTGATATTGGCCGACCCTTCTATCTCTGCAACCTTACACAACGTGCACGATCTAACGGCAAACATGGCCGCCACAAGCCGCCAACTGCATGCACTCATGAAGGACGATATTCCGCAACTGACCGACAAACTGAACAGGATAGGGGACAACGTCATGCTCATCTCGGACAACCTGAAAGGGATAGATTATGCCGCCACCATGCAGAAGGTAGATGCCACATTGCATAACGTAAAAATGATTACAAGCAGACTGAACCGAAGAGACAATACTTTAGGGCTCTTGCTGAACGATTCTTCGCTCTACCATCACTTAAATGCCACCAGCCTCAACGCGGCGAATTTGCTCGAAGACTTGAAATCTCACCCGAAACGCTATGTTCATTTCTCACTTTTCGGAAGAAAAAACAAGTAAAGGGAAAAACAATTCTATATAGATTTTGTCTAAATAGCACCCCATTAAATAATTTACAAAAAATGTCCCGTTTCCTCCACTCGACAAGCAAAAAACGGCTTCTTTCGTGTCAAGCAGAAAAAGAAAAGAGTGCTGCAGAAACAATAAAAGCTACTGTAAAACAACACATTACACAAATACAATATCCAAAGCACAGCGATATACCAGCGGTAAATAATAAGTCATTGAAAGTAAATAACTTATCAAAATATCTGAAACTCCAAGAAAAAGACTGATTTGTTTTTCTCAAAGAAGATTGCCAATTTTGCGTTTGTAGAAGTTATACTTAATCAATAAATGTAGTGATAACCGTTATGAGTGAAATAAATCATGCCGGGCTGTGGAATCGTTGTCTCGAAATTATCAGAGACAACGTACCGGAGCAGACATATAAAACATGGTTTCTCCCTATCATCCCTTTGAAATATGAGGACAAGACGCTGGTCGTACAAGTACCCAGCCAGTTCTTCTATGAGTTCTTGGAAGACAAGTTCGTGGACTTGTTGAGGAAGACACTTTATAAGGTCATTGGCGAAGGGACGAAGCTGATGTACAATGTCATGGTTGACAAAAGTTCTCGCAAGACGGTAGACTATGAATCCACACAACGCACCATCATCCCTCAAAAGCAGGTGACGGACAAAAAGATTCCGCAGATCCCCGTTTCGGGACTCGACTCTCACCTGAACCCGGAATATAACTTCGAGACTTTTATCGAGGGGTATAGCAACAAGTTGCCGCGCAGTGTGGCGAAAGCAGTCGCTCTCAATCCGGCTAAAACCATCTTTAATCCCTTATTCCTGTACGGTTCCTCAGGAGTAGGCAAAACGCATCTTGCCAACGCCATCGGTACCAAAATCAAGGAATTGTATCCCGAAAAACGTGTATTGTACGTATCTGCGCACCTGTTTCAGGTTCAATACACAGACTCTGTGCGCAACAATACGACCAACGATTTCATCAACTTCTACCAAACCATTGATGTACTGATTATCGACGATATACAGGAATTTGCCGGTGTAACCAAGACGCAGAACACCTTCTTCCACATCTTCAACCACTTGCATCAGAACGGCAAGCAACTTATCCTCACTTCCGACCGTGCGCCTATATTGCTGCAAGGCATGGAAGAGCGTCTGATAACACGCTTCAAATGGGGAATGGTAGCAGAACTCGAGAAACCTACCGTGGAACTTCGCAAGAGTATCTTACAAAACAAGATACACCGCGATGGTCTGCTGTTTCCACCCGAGGTCATCGATTATATTGCAGAGAACATAAGTGACAGCATACGCGATTTGGAAGGAGTCATCATCTCCATCATGGCGCATTCCACCATCTATAATAAAGAGATAGACTTGGATTTAGCGCAACGCATTGTCCACAAGATAGCGACACACAACGAAAATAAGACGGTAACAGTAGATGATATTATAAATACCGTATGCAGGCATTTCGGAATAGAGCATGCAACCATTCATACGAAATCCAGAAAACGAGAAGTGGTACAGGCAAGGCAAATCGCCATGTATTTGGCCAAAAAACACACGGACTTTTCGACGGCAAAAATTGGTTCGCTTATTGGACATAAAGACCATGCTACCGTATTGCATGCTTGCAAAACCGTTAAGGAACTAAAAGATGTGGACAAGTCATTCCGTGCGGAAGTCGACGAGATTCAGTCCGCATTAAAAAAACGATGCTGAGAACAGAGATACATGGATAGAATAAAGAAAGCAGGGCATCAAAAGCCCTGCTTTTTCATCGTTTTCCATAAATTCTCGGACATGATTTCACTGTCTTTTTTTGTATAACGTACGTCAGTAAAGACTTGAGCCAAAGTCTTTTTGTGATTATCCAACACGAACTTCCGGTTCTCGGGAAGAGATTCTTTGTAAGCGTATAGGCGCTCCATATCCTCGGGAGAGTAATCGTGATAAACCTCCTCGTGTACGATTGCCTCCAAAGGCAAACGGTCTATTTGCGCCGGCAATTCGTCTGGCCATCCTACCGTTACGGTAGTTATCGGGAAAACCAATTCCGGTAAGTTTAGCGCTTCGATAATCATTTGAGGGTTATAAGTAGTAGTTCCCAAATAGCAAATGCCCAGTCCCTGTTCCTCGGCAGCTACACAAAAAGTCTGAGCCACCAGCATGGCATCAACAGCCCCTGTCACAAACCACTCGAAATTGTTATACCCCGGCTCGGCTCCACGCAACAAACACCACTTGCTGAAACGGCGTAAATCAATGCAGAACGTAAGTACCACAGGCGCTGTCCGAACCATTGGCTGATTAAAATGTGCAGGCGCCAATGCAGCTTTGCGTC
>CAUUOT010000117.1:0-4915 GCA_963546815.1 uncultured Bacteroides sp. | reverse complement strand
TCTTCATCGGCACGGCGTATTACAGCCTTGTGCGCCGCACGGGCCGCAGCGTTCTCCTTTCCCTGTCCGTCCTGTTGCTGGCGGTCTCCTATCACTTTGTTCTCTTCTTTTATAGATAGAAAAAACTGCGGCTCCCGCTCGAAAACTTATCCTCTACGGGGAGAAAAACGGGTCGTCTATGGGAAGTATTCTATATTCAAAGCATTAGAATATAAAATTCTTCCTTATCTCTACCTTTTATATAAGGAAGAGAAAGATTTTATCTCCTCATCTTATCGAAAATAAGTCCTGATGTCGGCGTCCGCTACGGACGGATGAGGACGCAATATTTGTGCCTGCGGGTTGCTGCAGGTTGCAAATTTTCGTACTTTTGCCACTCCGCGAGAAGGGGCGGGAAGTACTTCTCCCGCGCCGAAACCGTGAAACTCTCAAACAAATAAGGATATGCTGACCAAAGTAATAGAACAATCCAAGATAGACCGTTTCGCCAAATGGGTAGACCGGGCGGACAAGTTCGTCATCGTTTCGCACGCCGGACCCGACGGCGACGCCATAGGTTCTTCGCTGGGCTTGTGGCACTTCCTGCTCTCGCAGGGCAAGACCGCCCGCGTTATCGTGCCCAACGCTTTCCCTGACTTTCTGAAGTGGATGCCCGGAAGCAAAGACATCCTGATCTACGATCGCTGCAAGGAGTTTGCCGACCGGCTGATTGCCGAGGCAGACGTCATCTGTTGCCTCGACTTCAACGCCATCCACCGCATAGACGCGGCGGGGAGCGCCGTGCTTGCCTCTGCCGCACGCAAGGTGTTGATAGACCACCACCTGGAGCCCGAAGCGTTCTGTCAAATCATCATCTCCCACCCCGAGATATCCTCTACCTCCGAGCTCGTCTTCCGCCTGATATGCCGCATGGGTCATTTCAGTGACATCTCCAAGGAGGGCGCGGAGTGCATCTATACCGGCATGATGACCGATACCGGGGGGTTCACTTACAACTCCAACAACCGTGAGATTTATTTCATCATCAGCGAGCTCCTCTCCAAAGGCATAGACAAGGATGCCATCTACCGCAAGGTCTACAACACTTATTCCGAGAGTCGCCTGCGCCTGATGGGACACGTCCTCTCGCAGATGAAGGTGTATCCCGACCACCATGCCGCCCTCATCTCGCTGACCAAGGAAGAGCAGGGCCGCTTCGACTACATCCGGGGCGACAGCGAGGGCTTCGTCAACATCCCCCTCAGCATAAAGGGTGTCATCTTCTCCTGCTTCTTGCGCGAAGACACCGAGAAGCCGATGATAAAGATTTCCCTGCGATCCGTAGGTACCTTCCCTTGCAACCGGGTGGCTGCCGAGTTCTTCAACGGCGGCGGGCACCTCAACGCCTCCGGCGGCGAGTTCTACGGGACGATGGAAGAGGCGCGCAAGGTCTTCGAGCAGGCGCTGGAGCAGTACAAACCGCTGCTCTGCGCCAATGGGTAGGCGGGGCCTTGGGCCGTAAAGGTTAAAAGTTACGAACATTCCACTTGCTTCTTTCCACTTTCAGACGAAATCAGATACTTTTGCGCAAACTTACTAAATGACAGAGATGAAGAAACTTACCTTATTCCCATTGGCTTTGCTCGCGGTCTGCTTCGCCTTCCAAGCCTGCAACAACACCAAGACTTACGCCGAGAGGCTGGAGGACGAAAAGGCCGCCATCAGGGCGTTTATCAAAGACAGCAACATCGTCGTCATCTCGCAAAGCCAGTTCTATGCGCAAGACTCCGTCACCGATGTGAGCAAAAACGAGTACGTGCAACTGGCCAGTGGAGTGTATATGCAGATTGTGGACAAAGGCTCCGCCAACCGTGCTGATACCGTGAAGCCGAACGACCTCGTCTTGGTTCGTTTCATGGAGTACGGACTGATGGAAAAAACCGTCACTGTCTCTAACCTGAACGAACCGGCCCTGGTAGATGAGTTCAGGTATGCGGTCACCTCCTCGTCCATTGCCGGCATTTTCAAGGATGGATATATGATAAGGGCTTACGGCACATCTGTGCCCGCCGGTTGGCTGGTGGCTCTGAGCTATGTCCGAGACGGAGCGCACGTCAAGCTCATCGTCCCCTCCAAGATGGGACAGCAAAGAGCCATGCAACAAGTCTATCCTTATTATTACGACATACATAAATTCCAAATCTGGAACTAACCGATAAATCAATTACCCGATGACTCTTATCAAATCTATCTCAGGAATCCGCGGAACCATTGGCGGAGGCGCGGGCGAGGGATTGAACCCGCTCGACATCGTGAAGTTTACCTCTGCATACGCTACGCTGATTCGTAAAACGTGTACTGTAAAGAACAACAAAATCGTAGTGGGACGCGATGCCCGTATTTCGGGCGAAATGGTCAAGAACGTGGTGGTAGGCACGCTGATGGGCATGGGCTGGGATGTGGTAGACATTGATTTGGCTTCCACCCCCACGACCGAACTGGCCGTTACGATGGAAGGTGCCAGCGGAGGCATCATCCTGACCGCCTCGCACAATCCCAAACAGTGGAATGCCCTGAAACTGCTGAACGAGAAAGGAGAGTTCCTGAATGCCGCTGAAGGACAGGAAGTACTCCGCATCGCTGCCGAAGAGGCATTCTGCTATGCCGAGGTGGACCGCCTCGGTTCCTATCGCAAGGATTTGACGTATAACCAAAAACATATAGACAGCGTGCTGGCGCTCGACTTGGTGGACGTGGAGGCCATCCGGAAGGCCGACTTCCGCGTAGCTATCGACTGCGTGAACTCTGTGGGCGGCATCATACTGCCACAGTTGCTGCAGCAGCTTGGCGTTCGGCATGTAGAGAAGCTCTACTGCGAGCCTACCGGGGACTTTCAGCACAACCCCGAACCTCTGGAAAAGAATTTGGGGGACATCATGAACCTGATGAAGGGCGGTAAGGCAGACGTCGCTTTCGTTGTAGACCCCGACGTAGATCGTCTGGCCATGATTTGTGAAGACGGCAGGATGTACGGCGAAGAATACACGCTGGTCTCCGTGGCCGACTATGTCTTGAAGCATACTCCCGGCAACACGGTCTCCAACTTGAGCTCGACCCGTGCTTTGCGCGACGTCACCCGCAAGTACGGACAGCAATATTACGCCTCTGCCGTGGGCGAAGTGAACGTGACCACCAAGATGAAAGAAGTAGGCGCCGTCATCGGCGGTGAAGGCAATGGCGGAGTCATCTATCCGGCCAGTCATTACGGCCGTGATGCGTTGGTGGGTATCGCTTTGTTCCTGAGTTATCTGGCGCACGAGGGCAAGAAGGTCAGCGAGTTGCGTGCCTCCTATCCCGCCTACTTCATGGCAAAGAACCGGGTAGACCTGACTCCCGATACGGATGTAGACGCCATTCTTGCCAAAGTAAAAGCACTCTATAAAAACGAAGAGATCAATGATATAGACGGTGTGAAGATTGACTTCCCCGACAAATGGGTGCACCTGCGCAAGAGCAACACGGAACCGATTATCCGTGTGTATAGCGAAGCCTCCACACCGGAAGCCGCCGAGGAAATCGGACGACAGATCATGAAGGTGATTGAGGACTTGGCGAAATAAGACGATTAAGCCGTATCAGGGTATCAATAACGACGAGTCCCCATAGCTCAGGAACCTGAAGTCATGGCTGAGCGCATAGTCATAAATCCTTCGCCAGTCGCCTTGCACGAAAGCCGAGACGAGTAGCAGCAAGGTGCTTTGCGGCTGGTGGAAGTTGGTGACCATGGCTTTTACTATCTGATATTCATACCCCGGAGCAAGAATGATTTGCGTGCTGGTGTGCAAGGCATCCATGCCGTGCCGTTCGAGGTAGGAGAGCACGGCTTGCAGTGCCTCTATGGTGGGGATAGCGGAGGCTGCATCCTGCATTTCGTAGGGTTGCCATTGCTTGACGTGCAGCTCTTCTTCCGTTGCTTCGGGATTGTTCAGCAACGTAATTCCGATATGGTAAAGACTTTCCAATGTGCGCACTGAGGTGGTGCCTACGGCAATGGCTTTGCTTCTGTGGGCCATCAGTTTCTCCAGCGTGCCGCGCGAGACGGAAATGTACTCCGTATGCATCTCGTGGCTTTCTATTTCCTCGCTTTTCACGGGTTTGAAAGTGCCTGCCCCTACATGCAGCGTCAGTTCTTCCATATCTATCCCTTTGTTGCGCAGTGTGTCCAGCACATGCGGGGTGAAATGAAGTCCGGCGGTGGGGGCGGCGACGGAACCTTTTATTTTGGAGTACACCGTCTGGTAAGTTTCTTTGTCGCTCTCTTGCGTTTCCCTGTTCAGATAGGGCGGGATGGGCAGTTCGCCGAATACTTCCAGAATGTCGGCGAATGTCACTTCCGGATTGTTCCAGCGGAAGTCCACCCAATGCGAGGTGTTGCGGCATTCACCGCGCTCGGCGGTCAGGATGATTGTCCGGCCTTTCACTGTCATTTCCCGTTTCAGCGTTCCTTCTTTCCATTTTTTTAGGTTGCCCACTATGCAAAGCCAGGCGGAATGTTCCGTCTGCTGGAAGTTGAGCGAATAATCGTTCGGTAGTATGGGTTCCAGACAAAAGATCTCGATCAGAGCACCCGTTTCTTTGCGGAAGTGCAAGCGTGCCTGAATTACTTTGGTATTGTTGAATATCATCAGGTCGCCTGGCGAAAGGTACTCGGGAAGTGAAGAGAAAGTGTCTTCCGAAATCTCTCCGTGACGATAAATCAGGAGTTTCGATTGGTCTCGTGCCGGCAACGGGAATTTGGCGATGTATTTGTCCGGCAGCGGGTAGTTGAATTCGCTGATATGAATGTGTTTGGTTTCCTGTTCCATGAATCTATGCTTTTTCGGTCGGGCCAAGGTACGGATATTTATCGTTTTTTCTATTTATATGATTGTGTTGC
>CAUUOT010000116.1:0-4936 GCA_963546815.1 uncultured Bacteroides sp. | reverse complement strand
CGTGCCTGTCTACAGCTTGGTGAAGGAGTACGCCGAGGATAAGGGCATCACCTTCCACAGCATGGAGGAGCTGCTGCAGCATCCTAAGATACAGGCATTGTTCCGCGCCCGCATCGACACCTTGCAGCAACAGTTTGCCCACTACGAACAGGTAAAGAGCTTCACCCTCCTGCCACAGCCTTTCAGCATGGAACGCGGCGAGCTGACCAATACACTGAAGTTGAGACGACCCGTAGTGGCGAAAAACTACAAGGAGTTGATCGACCGCATGTACGAAGAATAAAAGACGAACAGATTGCTCCCCTCGTTTCCGAGATTTGACGTCGCTTTTACTCCTTATCTCTCGACATGAAAAGGAGATGGGTCTCGGATGCGGAAAAAAGGACTAACGTCACATGCTGAGAAATCAGTCGACTGATTTTCAAAATTAGTCGACTGATTTCTTTTAGAAGGGTCGAATGCCTGTGGAGAGTTGCCCGACTGAGCGTTCGATTTTTATAACTCTGTATTACTTTTCCAAGCTTAAAAAATCTCTTCCCCGGTGATGTCGGAGAAGAGATTTTTTTTAATTCTGTCCGTAAAATCAGGAGGTCAGCCCCGATGCGGCGATGTCAATAGCCGAAGATGTCTTCCTGCGTCAGTTCCACGACGGGCGCTATCTTTTTCAGCGCGGGCATGTCCAGCTCTTTTTTGTCGCCGAGGATGCAGTAGGTGTAGGTGCGTCCCTTGATCCATCTTTGCTGGAAGTCAACCACATTCTGCAGGGTAGCTTTCTGCGTATCTTCGTAGAGTTGGATGCGGCTGTCGGTGTTCAGCCCCAAGTCTTGCGCGTTGATATACTCCCAGATGACTTCGTTCTTGGTGATTCGCTCGGTGCGCAGACGGGCAATCAGGCCCTCTTTGGCGAGCTTGAAGGCCGATTCGGACTGCGGCATGTTCTCGATAATGTCGTTGAAGGTACGTATGGCGTCTATCATCTTGTCGTTCTGCGAGGCGATGTAGGTGCTGTACGTGTAGCCGTACTTCAACTTGGTGGGCGAATTCATGCCCGCCCATGCCGAGTAGGCGAGGCTACGGCTCTCGCGCATCTCTTGGAAGACGATGGAGTTCATCCCTCCGCCGAAGTACTCGTTGTAGAGTTTGCGTCCGGACTCGATGGACGGATCGAACCTCTCTCCTCGGATAGACAGCTGTGCCATGTATATCTGCTTGGCCTCGTAAGGCGCAAGGTAGATTTTGGGCTCTGCGGTGATTTGTTGCTTGAGCTCGATGCCTTGGGGCAGTTCTTTCAGCGTGGCGGGCACCTTGTGTTCGCGGTTGATGACGCTGAGCACCTCTTCTTGCGAGGAGGGGCCGTAGTACGTGATGCGGTGCTTGAAGCCGTTCAGGTCATGAAGGCGGTCCACCAGTTGCTGGGGGTTCATCTCTTCCAGTTCCTGCTTACTGGGCAGGTAGGTGAAAGAGTTTTGCGGGCCCCACTGGGTGTACGTCATCAGGCGTCTGAAGTTCTGCGTCTGGTTCAGCTTGGCGTCCGTGCGTCTCTTCAGTTCGTCTTTCACCAAGTTGTCGTAGGCAGGCTTGTTCACCTGCGCATCGGCGAGCAGTTTCTCGAGGAGCGCCAGGGCTTGCGGCATATTTTCGTTCAGTCCGGTGAGGACGATGTAAGTACGTTCGCCGGCTGCCGATACCCAGAAGGAGCAAGCCATGCGGTAGAACTCACTCTTCACTTGTTCGGGCGTCATGTCCGAAGTACCAAGATACTCCAGATAGTCAGCGGCGATGTTCAGCGTCTTGTCGTTCATGCTGCCCATGTCGAACAAGTACATCAGCCGGAAGATGTCGTTGGACGTGTTCTGTTTGTAAATGACGGGGATGTCTCCTTTGGCCTTCAGCTGCGTCAGGTCTTTCGAGAAATCCAGAAAGACCGGTTCAATGGGTTGCACGGTGGCTGCCTGTATCTCTTTCAGGTAAGCGCTGGCGGTGTCGCGGTTCATCGCGATGGGAGTTATTTCGGGCTTGGACATCTTCTTCTCGTTCGGATCCTTGCCTTGACGCTTGTAGATGACGGCGTAATTGTCGTCCTTCAAGAAGCGGTTGGCAAAGGCCACCATCTCTTCTTTCGTCAGCTTGGCGATGCGGTCTATCTTGCTGACCTCGTCGCTCCAGTCGCTGCCGTTGACAAACGCATCCACGAAGAGCGATGCACGCCCCTGGTTGTTGTCCAGCTGCTGTTGCTGATACAGTTTGAAGTTGTTGATGTTGGCTTCCAGCATCTTTTCGTCGAAGTCGCCGTCACGCAGCTTCTTGATTTCGCCCAACAGCAAGTCTTTCACTTCGTCCAGCGTCTGTCCCTGTTTAGGGCGTCCCTGCATCATCAATACACTGTAGTCAGCCATGGTCATGGGATAACAGTATGCGCTCAATGTCTTTTGCTGCTGGCTCAAGTCGAGGTCTATCAGTCCCGCCTGTCCGTTGTATAGAATCTGCGAAACAGCTTCCAGCGTTTCCACATCCTTATCCGCCGCTCCCGGGAAGCGCCATGCCAATGCCACACTTTCAGCGTCCGGGCCAAACACCTCGCGCACAATCGGAGCTGTGATGGGTTCTTCTTTCGGCAGATTCAGTTTCGGCAGGTCGGGGTTGGGTTTCATAGATCCGAAGTATTTGTCTATGATGGCAATCATCCGGTCAGGGTCGAAATCGCCGCTGAGGCAGATAGCCATGTTGTTGGGCACATACCACTGCTTGTAGTAGTTCTTGATGTTGGTGATGGAAGGGTTTTTCAGGTCTTCCTGCGTGCCGAGCACGGTCTGCGTGCCGTAGGGATGGTGCGGGAAGAGCGCGGAAAGCGTAGCTTCGTACACCTTGCGAGGGTCTCGGGTGAGCGACATGTTCTTTTCCTCGTACACCGTTTCCAGCTCAGTATGGAAGCCGCGGATGACACAGTTCTCGAAGCGTTCTGCCTGTATCTTCGCCCAGTTTTCTATTTGGTTGCTGGGGATGTCTTCGGTGTAGCAGGTCACGTCGAAGCTGGTGAAAGCATTCGTCCCGTTAGCGCCGATGGCGGTCATCAGCTTGTCGTACTCATTGGGGATGGATAGTTTCGATGCCTCGTACGAAAGACTGTCGATGACACGATAAATATTCTTGCGGGCAATGCTGTCCGTCGTCTTGCGATAAATTTCGAACTGCTGCTCTATCTCGTCCAGCAAGGGTTTCTCGGCTTCGTAGTTCTGCGTGCCGAAGTGTGTGGTACCTTTGAACATCAGATGCTCGAAGTAGTGTGCCAGTCCGGTAGTTTCGGCCGGGTCGTTCTTTCCTCCCACGCGTACGGCGATGTAAGTCTGTATGCGCGGCTCTTCCTTGTTTACGGTCATGTAGACTTTCAAGCCGTTGTCCAGTGTGTAGATGCGCGCTTTCAGCGGGTCGTTGTTCACAGTCTCATAGTTGTACTTTCCGGTACAACCGCTCACGGCTGCGGCGACAAGCAACAGCAAGCCGAAATGTTTCCATAATTTGTTCATAAGCAGTACATATTTAGATTGATAACTACAAATGTATATGTTTTTTTCATACCTTTGCACTCCTCAAAAGAAAAAGATCGCATGATTACCGCAGAACAACTGAAAGATATAAAAGAACGTACCGAAGCGTTGAACCGCTATCTGGATATCGAAGGAAAAAAGATACAAGTAGAAGAGGAGCAACTCCGCACGCAAGCTCCCGGGTTTTGGGACGACCAAAAAGCCGCTGAGGCGCAGATGAAGAAGGTGAAAGGCTTGCAGCAATGGATTGCCGGATACGATGAAGTGAAGACACTGACGGAAGAGGTACAGCTGGCTTACGACTTCTATAAAGACGACCTGGTAAGCGAAAAAGAGGTAGACGAAGCCTATGCCAAATCGGTTGCCGCCATCGAAGCCCTCGAACTGAAAAACATGCTTCGCGAGGAGGCCGACCAGATGGACTGCGTGCTGAAAATCAATTCCGGCGCAGGCGGAACCGAAAGTCAGGACTGGGCAAATATGCTGATGCGCATGTATCTGCGCTATGCCGAGACGTACGGATATAAAGCGGTCATCTCTAACTTGCAGGAAGGAGACGAGGCGGGCATCAAAACTTGTACCATCGAGATCTCAGGCGATTACGCCTATGGTTATCTCAAGGGCGAGAACGGAGTGCACCGTCTGGTGCGCGTTTCTCCTTACAACGCTCAGGGCAAACGCATGACTTCTTTCGCCTCCGTTTTCGTCACCCCGTTGGTGGACGACAGCATCGAGGTAAACATCCATCCGGCTAACATCTCGTGGGATACTTTCCGTTCCAGCGGAGCCGGTGGACAAAATGTGAACAAGGTGGAATCTGGCGTGCGTCTGCGTTATCAGTTCAAAGACCCCTATACGGGTGAAGAAGAAGAAATCCTGATTGAAAACACCGAGACGCGCGACCAGCCCAAAAACCGTGAAAACGCGCTGCGTCAGTTGCGTTCCATCCTTTATGACAAGGAGCTCCAACACCGCATGGCCGAGCAGGCAAAGGTAGAAGCGGGCAAGAAAAAAATAGAATGGGGCTCGCAGATACGCAGCTACGTCTTCGACGACCGCCGTGTGAAAGACCACCGCACCAACTACCAGACCAGCGACGTAAACGGTGTAATGGACGGAAAGATAGAAGGCTTCATCAAGGCCTATCTGATGGAGTTTGCGGGTGGCGGAGCGTAAGCCTTCCCCCCCCGTTTCAGTTTCCCGCTGGTGAACCAACCGAAAAACGTCTTTCGTGTGTAAGGGCATACCTCCGCACCATCTTTTTTCAATAATAAAATCGAACAAAGCAGCCCATGCGGACAGCTTTGAAAATCAACGAGATACGTTTTACTAAAAACTCACCGGATTTTTAGTAATTTTCCACCGGATTTTTACTAAAAATCCGGTGAGTT
>CAUUOT010000115.1:0-4942 GCA_963546815.1 uncultured Bacteroides sp. | reverse complement strand
GGTCTATTTCCACTGAGTTATGGTATTCTCGCTGTATGTTCTCGATGATGGCCATTTCCATGACATTCTCGTCATCGGCTGTGCGGATATAGGCCGGTACGCTCTTCAGTCCGGCAAGCTGTGAGGCGCGGAAACGGCGTTCTCCGGCGATAATCTGGTATTCATCCTCGTTCAGCTTGCGCAGGGTGATGGGTTGTATGATGCCTATCTCGGAGATGGAGTCGGCAAGTTCCTGCAAGGCGGTTTGGTCGAACTCATGACGAGGCTGATTGGGGTTGACGGAAATCTTCGACAACTCTATTTCGTTGATGGAGGATGAGCCTTCGGTCTGCACTTCGTCCATGGAGAGCAGGGCGTCCAATCCTCGTCCTAATGCATTTCTTTTCTGTGCCATTGTCTATTATCTGTTTTCGGTTCTGCCTTTTGCGTGGCCTGCCGTGCGGAACTACGTCCGGGACGCATTGCAGAGGTTGCGTTCATCAGTTTCTCATTTACTTTTCGCTGCTTGCTGCCGGTTGCGCCGAATCAATTCCTGTGCAAGCATCATGTAGTTTCTGGCTCCGGTGGAGTCGGCATCGTAGAGTATGGTGGGCATTCCGTAGCTGGGTGCCTCGCTCAACTTTACGTTGCGCTGAATCACGGTATCGAACACCAACTCGCGGAAGTGTCGTTTCACTTCGTCGTAGATTTGGTTGGCTTGGCGCAAGCGCGAGTCGTACATGGTCAGGAGGAACCCTTCTATTTCGAGCGGGGGATTCAGTTTCGACTTGATGATTTTAATGGTGTTCAGCAGTTTGCTGATGCCCTCGAGTGCAAAATATTCCGCTTGTACGGGGATGATGACGGAGTCGGCGGCTGTCAGCGCATTGACGGTAATCAGCCCCAATGAGGGCGAACAGTCTATCAGGATATAGTCGAACTCTTCTTTCAATGGGGTGAGCAACTCTTTCAGTATCTTCTCGCGGTTCTTCAGGTTGAGCATTTCTATCTCAGCGCCTACCAAGTTGATGTGTGAGGAAATGACTTTCAGCGTGTCCAGCTCGGTATTTTGCAGAGCGTCGTGTACGTCGGCTTGGTCGATGATACATTCGTAAATGGTGCATTTCGATTGCCTGATGTCCAATCCCAAACCGGATGAAGCGTTGGCCTGCGGGTCTGCGTCGACAACAAGCACATTTTTTTCAAGAGTGGCGAGTGAAGCCGCCAAGTTGATGGTTGTCGTAGTCTTGCCTACACCCCCCTTTTGGTTAGCCAAAGCAATTATTTTTCCCATAATCTAAATTTTTATCGGCAGCGAAATAAGTGAATATTTTCCAATAGCCTCTATTTATATTCGGATAGAATGTGAAAACGGTTGATAAGTCGGATGTTTTGTTAATAACTTGCGGTGGCTCTCGTTGCTCCGGCCGAGGCCTTTCGGGCTGTGGGTCGGCGGCAAGCGTGCCTGCCACCCGTTTTTTCATCCTTCCGTTCCGGTTTCGGGTGCGGCTTCTTCGGGAGCCGCATCCGCTTGTGCCCGTTCGCGCTCCAATGTTTCGGGGCGTAGCATTTCGTGAGGGAAATACTTGCTGAGCGGGTAGCGCACGAAGTTCATCTCTCTGCGGAGCCGGGCCACCAGCGTGCGGTCTGGTTTGAAGTAGATGCGCGACACCTTCACCTGGCCCGGCATCACGTCGTCCGGCCGTTCGAAGCCCTCGCTCGTGATGGCCAGGTTGAACGAACCCAGTCCCTTGATGGTGACCGACTCTCCTTGACGGAGCGCTTCCTCGATGTATTGCGGCAAGTCGGTCAACACGCTCAGCACATCGCCCTCACTCATGCCTTTGCGGCGAGACATGCGCCGGGCCAGCCTGTCGGTGGTCACTCCGCCGCGCGTCTGTATCGTTCGTTGCACGGCATAGTACAACTCTTTCATTCCGCTTTGGGCGCGGAAGAGCTTTTTCCTTACTAAATAAATCATTCCCATACGCTTCAGTTTACGGATAAAGGCGCCCGGCAACCGCAACAGACGGTGCGGACGGGTGCCGCATGGCTGCTTCGGAGGCGGAAGCCTGTAGGTTGCGGTGCACAAGATGGCATCTTGCGCATCACAAGATGGCATCTTATGCTACCTAAGATGGCATCTTGTGCAGCAAAGATAAGAATGTTCCGGCAGATATGCAAGTTTCTTCCGGACGATGCGCGACCGATTTTTCAAAGAAAAACAGCGGCGAACTTCGCCGCCGGTTGTTGTCCCTTTCCGCTTTTTAGCTAATTTTGCAAGCATAAATCAGACTGAATATGGAGAAACAAAGACCTTTGATATTGATTTCCAATGATGACGGCATCATTGCGAAGGGTATTAGCGAACTTATCAAGTTCCTGCGCCCGTTGGGCGAGATTGTAGTGGTGGCGCCCGACGCGCCCCGCTCCGGCAGCTCGTGCTCATTGACGGTGACCGAACCCATTTATTACCGCTTGCTGCGCAAGGAAGTGGGAGTGACGGTCTATAAATGCTCCGGCACGCCGGCGGATTGCGTCAAGCTGGCCTTCCACACCATACTCGACCGCAAGCCCGACCTTGTGGTGGGCGGCATCAATCATGGCGACAACTCCTCGATAAACGTGCACTATTCCGGCACGATGGGCGTGGTGATAGAAGGATGTCTGAAGGGGGTGCCCTCCATCGGCTTCTCGCTGTGTTCGGAAGAACCCAACGCCGACTTTGAGCCGGCAGGACCTTACATCCGCGAGATTGCCCGCCAGGTGCTGGAAAAAGGGCTGCCGCCGCTGACGTGTCTCAACGTCAACATTCCCGATACGAAGGAACTGAAAGGCATCAAGATTTGCGAGCAGGCCAAAGGAGAATGGGTGAACGAGTGGGAAAACTTCGCCCACCGCGGAGATACGCATTACTACTGGCTGACGGGTGACTACGAGAACCGGGAAGAGGACAACGAGCGGAACGATCATTGGGCGCTCTGCAACGGCTATGTAGCCGTCACTCCCACCACGGTGGATGCCACGGCTTACGGCTTGATGGAGGAACTGAAAACTTGGTTCACGTAAGCGGCCATGAAGTATTACCTGATTGCGGGCGAAGCCTCCGGCGACCTGCACGCCTCACAGCTGATGGCCGCTCTGAAAGAAGAAGACCCGCAAGCCGCGTTCCGCTTCTTCGGCGGCGAGCGGATGGAGGCCGTGGGCGGCACCCTGGTAAAGCATTACAGGGAGCTGGCCTATATGGGCTTCGTCCCTGTGCTGCTGCACCTGCGCACCATCTTTGCCAACATGAGGCGTTGCAAGGAGGACATTGCGGCATGGCGTCCGGATGTATTGATATTGGTGGATTATCCGGGTTTTAACCTGAACATAGCCAAGTACGTCCATACACATACCGATATCCCCGTCTACTACTATATCTCTCCCAAAATATGGGCATGGAAGGAGTATCGAATCAAAAATATCCGGCGGGACGTAGACGAGCTGTTCTCCATCCTGCCTTTTGAAGTGGAGTTTTTCGAAGGTAAATACCGATATCCTATACATTATGTGGGTAACCCGACGGTGGACGAGGTGGTGGCATTCCGTGCCTCTTCGCTCCAGACATTCGACGATTTTGTCCGAGACAACGGGCTTTCTCCCCAGCCGATAATCGCTCTGCTGGCAGGCAGCCGTAAGCAAGAAATCAAGGATAACTTGCCGGACATGCTTCGGGCTGCGGCTTCTTTCTCCGGGTATCAGTTGGTGCTGGCGGGCGCTCCCGGCATTCCACCCGAATATTATGGACGCTATCTGGCGGGGACTGAGGTGAAAATACTTTTCGACAAGACATTCCCCCTCTTGCAACAGGCCGAGGCAGCTTTGGTCACTTCGGGCACAGCCACGTTAGAGGCGGCCTTGTTCCGAGTGCCGCAGGTGGTATGCTATCATACGCCCATAGGCAAAATCATCTCTTTCTTGAAACGGCATGTGCTGAAGGTGAAGCACGTCTCTTTGGTCAATCTGATAGCCGGCCGCGAGGTAGTGAAGGAACTGGTGGCCGATATCATGACGGTGGAACGAATACGTATGGAGCTGGGGCGCATCTTGCATGACAAAGACTGCCGTCGGCAGATGCTCGAAGGTTATGAGTACGTGGCCACTCGTCTGGGCGAAGCGGGAGCATCTCGTCGTGCCGCCCGTCGGATGGTGGCGCTGCTCAAAGGACGTCAAGGCAGGTAGCTGGAAAGTCAAGATTATGTTAAAACAGAGAAAGCCGGTGCAGTAAACGCCCGGCTTTTGTATTTTCCAGACAGAAACAAACGAAAAAACATTTTTTATTATGAGAAAACTACATTGGTTGTTTATGACAATGTGTCTGGCTGCGATGCCCGCATTGCAGTCGTGTGATAAATCGGATGGATATTCACTCGGAAACTTTACGCCGCCCTTGTGGGCCACGGTGCGTGTCACGGGCAATGCTTTCTATCTGGATAGTGATGTATGGGGGACGCTTTGGCCTGTAAATACAGACTTGGGATGGTATGCACCCGTGGACGGACAGCGCGTACTGACAGTGGTTAATCCTTTGTGGGACAACTATAAGGGCTATGACCATGCCGTAAAGCTGCTGAGATTGCAGAATGTACTGACAAAGCAGGTAGAGACACTGGCTCCCGAAACGGAAAAGGAGTTCGGCAACGACCCGGTGAAGATCTATAAAGGTGATATCAATGTCCGCAAAGGCTATCTGAACATCTTCTTTCTCCAAAACCTGCCTGCCAGGAAGAAACACCGCATCAGTCTGCTGCGCCCGCAAAAGGACGATGCTTTGTATCCCGGTGATGGCTATGCTCATCTGGAACTTCGCTACAACAACTATAATGATTTGACCGGTCGCCGTGCCTATGGAGCCGTATCTTATAACATGAAGAGTCTGAATATTACAGAGGAAACGATAATCTGGGATATTTCGACAACT
>CAUUOT010000114.1:0-4945 GCA_963546815.1 uncultured Bacteroides sp. | reverse complement strand
TCACTCCCTTCTCCTTGGAGAATGAAGATGGTTACTCCAACCGCACGGGAGGCTTGCGAGGCATTCGCCGCTGTGTGCTGAAACTCTCGGCCGATGCCCGGCCTGCCGACATCCGTGCGGAAGTGCAACATCGGCAAGACCGCCTGAACAGTTCCGCGGCCGAATATGCTTTTGAGTTGACGTCTCTTTATACCCATGTCGGGTATACGTTCTTCCGCGACAAAAGCATCAGTGCCTCGTTGGTTTACGGGCTGCTGGCGATGGTGTTGCTCATCGTTCCCGCCATCAATATTTCCGGCATGACACATGCGCAGATGCAGGAACGCGTCACCGAGATAGCCGTGCGCAAGGCCTATGGGGCTTCGAACGCTTCCATCATTTATCGCTTGTTCGCGGAGAACCTGCTTGTGGTCTTTGCCGGCGGTGCGCTGGGCTATTTGCTCTCTTGCCTGCTGGTATGGTTAGGGCGGACATGGTTGTTCGGCACGGGCGATGTAGAATTGTCGGGCATCAGTGTGGGCGGAGGTCTGCTGCTTCGGCCCGTGCTGTTCGGGCTTGTGTTTGCCGTTTGTCTGTTGTTTAATCTGCTATCGGTGCTGTTGCCGGCCTATATGGCTTCGCGGCGCAACATAGCATCCACTTTGAAAGGAGAAGAAAAATGATAAAGAGCTTGTTCAGTCAGATATGGAATCGGCGCCGTTCCAACGCATGGATAGGTGCGGAATTGTTGGTGGTGCTTGTGCTGTTGTGGTACGGCATCGACCTGATATACAATTACGAGGCGGCTGCCCGCCGGCCCAAAGGCTATGATACGGAGAATGTGTTTCATGTGCAGCTCACCATCGAGCCCATGCTTTCGCGCGATTCTGCCATGATGAGCCGTTCTGCCGAATATCTGGAGCAGATATACGGTCTCATCAGCCGCTATCCCGGTGTGGAGTCGGCTTGCTACTATTGGGGAACTGTTCCCTATACCGAGCAGGTTATGTTCGAGGGATATGCCCCTCATACCGACTCTACCCATGTGGTGCACTGCAACATTCGTTACGTCAGTCCCGACTATTTCGAAGTGTTCCGCCTGAAACCTTTGCGCGGCACTTTCGATGCAGCCCATTGGCTGAAGGACGAATATCCCATGCCCGTCATGATGAGCGTTGCGTTGAGCGATTCGCTTTTCAGTGGGCGTAGCGGGGTGGGAGAGACGTGTTTCAATCCTTATTATATGCAAAGTGCCCGGCCTGAAACGAACTATAAAGTGATGGCGGTGCTTCCCGCCCATAAGACGGATGAATACGAGCGCTACCAACCCTTCATCTACCTCCCGGCCACCGCTTCCCTGCCGGGACATTGGGCCGTCATTGCCGTCCGTGTGTCGCCCGGTTCTGCGGCCGGCTTTGCCGAACGTTTTACGGCCGACATGCAAGGCCGTCTGGCCATCGGTCCCTACCATCTGTACGACATCCGTTCGTATGCCGACATGAAGGAGGCTTTTGATATCGAAAAGGGTACGGTGAATTATCTGAACACCACTTATGCGGTGATACTTTTCTTTGCATTCAATGTCTTTCTGGGAGTGTTGGGCACTTTCTGGTTCCGTACCCGCAAGCGGAAAAGCGAGATAGCCTTGCGCATGGCATTGGGCAGTTCTCGTCCCGGCGTTTTCGGCTATTATGTGATGGAAGGAATGCTGTTGCTGGCTCTGGCGGCGTTTCCGGCCTTGATTATCTGTGTAAACATGCAAGCGGCCGACCTCACGGTGCACACATTGATGGATGTCACTCCGGGGCGTTTCTTCTTATGTTTCGCTGCTGCGGTGTTGCTGTTGGCCGTAATAATCATGCTCGGCATCTGTTTCCCTGCCCGCAAGGCGATGCGGATACAGCCAGCCGAGGCGCTACACGACGAATAGCGATGCAAGGTGAAGGTGTTATTCGGTGTCGAATAAAATCGTTACATTTGTCGCGTAAAGGTCTCAGTCGATATGAATATATCTCGTTTTATAGCACTTCGCATCTATCGCCGTGCAGAGTCGGGAAAGCAAGTCTCTCGGCCTGCCGTGCTCATAGCAATGGTGGGCATTGCCATCGGGTTGGCGGTGATGATTATTGCCGTATCCGTCATTACGGGCTTCAAGGGAGAGATGAGGGATAAAATTGTGGGTTTCGGCTCGCACATTCTGATAAGCCATCCGGATGTGGCACGGGTTTACGAGTCAAAGCCGATAGAGGCGGGCGACAGCCTGATGGCCGCATTATCTCGCTATCCTGAGGTGAAGCACGTACAGCGCTATTCCACCAAGCCGGGTATGATAAAGACGGCGGATGCCTTTCAGGGAGTACTGCTCAAGGGTGTCGGATTCGAGTATGACAGGGACTTCTTTCGCCGGCATTTGCTCGAGGGGGAGTTTCCTCAGTTCAGCGATTCGGCTTCTTCCAACCGGGCGGTCGTCTCGAAGATGCTGGCAGACAAGCTGGGGTTGAAGTTGGGTGATAAAATGGACACTTATTTCATTCAGGACGATGTCCGTGCCCGCCGCCTGAAGATTGTGGGCATCTATCAGACTAACTTCTCCGAATACGATAACCTTTTCCTACTGACCGACCTCTGTCTGGTGAACCGATTGAACGGCTGGACGGAGCTTCAGGCCAGTGGTGTGGAAGTGGAGATACGCCGTTACGACCAGCTGCAGGACGTCACCTGCCGGATAGCCGCCGACACCGACGAGCGCTATTGCGTGCGTAACGTGGAGCAGCTCAATCCGCAAATCTTCGCATGGCTCGGCATCTTGGACGTCAATATCTGGGTCATCCTCCTCCTGATGGCCGGAGTGGCGGGCTTCACCATGGTGTCCGGCCTGCTGATTATCATCATAGAGCGCACCCCGACGATAGGCGTACTCAAGTCCATGGGTGCCAGCAACCTCATCGTCCGCAAGACATTCCTCTGGTTCTCTGTCTTCCTCATCGGCAGAGGCATGCTGTGGGGCAATGTCATGGGACTAACGTTCTACTTCGTTCAGCGCTGGTTCGGCCTTTTCCAGCTCGACCCCGATACGTACTACATGGCCACCGTGCCCGTCTCTTTCAACATTTGGCAGTTTCTGCTCCTCAACGTCGGCACGCTGTCGGCCTCCATCCTTATGCTGCTCGGGCCGTCGTTTCTCATCACCCGCATCCGTCCGGCAACCTCCATGCGCTACGAATAACGGCATTCCCCCTCCGTCTCCTCACCATCAACTCCCCTCTTAAGCCGCAGCCTCTCTTTTCGGATTGACCGGTAGTATATAATATTATCAACCCATAGTGTTATACACTATCAACTCATAGTATTTAATACTATGGATAAAGGATGCTCCGTACCGTTGGCAGAGAGTGTACTGTACTGTCGACCGTTTTGGCTTTTGGAACGGCCCTTGAGTTGCTTTGCGCGGGCGGAGTGTGAGATAGTGCCGATGTCGCCTCTCCGAAAAAGATAATAATCCGTAAATCCTTCTTCTAAAGCAACTTTTCGTATCTTTGCGCCAACGGGCGTGCGTCTCGGATACATGGGACGTTGGTTGCCTTGCCCTTTGTTTTCCGGCACGCTTTTCGCTTGTTAACCGAATAATAACTTAACAACTTTCATGTCATGAATCAAGATTTGTCGATGAGTCCCAATTTATTGGTGGCAGCGCTTCAGAAGCTGGCTTCTGAATTTACAAAGGCGGACATTATCTCTTATATAAAGGATAATGACATCCGCATGGTTAACTTTATGTATCCGGCAGCGGACGGGAGACTGAAGACACTGAATTTCGTCATCAACGACGAGGCTTATCTGGACGCCATCCTTACCTGTGGCGAACGTGTGGACGGCTCCAGCCTTTTCCCTTTCATCGAGGCGGGCAGCAGTGATTTGTACGTATTGCCCCGTTTCCGCACCGCTTTCATAGACCCGTTTGCCCAGCTGCCTACACTCTCCATGCTCTGTTCCTACTTCAACAAAGACGGTGAACCGCTGGAAAGCTCACCTGAATACACGCTGCGCAAAGCCTGTAAGGCCTTTACCGACGTCACCGGAATGGAGTTCCAAGCCATGGGCGAGCTGGAGTACTACGTCATATCCGAGAATGATGAAATGTTCCCCGCTACCGACCAGCGCGGCTACCATGAGTCCGCCCCCTATGCTAAATTCAACGACTTCCGCACCGAATGCATGTCGTACATTGCACAGACGGGAGGACAAATAAAATACGGTCATTCCGAAGTGGGCAACTTCACCCTTGGCGACAAAATATACGAGCAGAACGAGATAGAGTTTTTACCCGTCCGCGCCGACCAAGCCGCTGACCAACTGATGATAGCCAAGTGGGTCATCCGCAACTTGGCCTACCAATACGGATATAACATTACCTTCGCCCCGAAGATAACGGCCGGAAAGGCGGGATCGGGACTGCACATCCACATGCGCATCATGAAGGACGGACAGAACCAAATGTTGAAAGACGGCGTGCTCTCTGAAACAGCCCGCAAAGCCATTGCCGGAATGATGCAGTTGGCACCTTCCATCACCGCCTTCGGAAACACCAATCCTACATCTTACTTCCGCCTTGTTCCTCACCAAGAGGCACCGACCAACGTGTGTTGGGGCGACCGTAATCGCTCCGTGCTGGTACGTGTTCCGTTGGGATGGTCTTCAAAGACCGATATGTGCAAGCTGGCCAATCCGCTGGAATCCCCGAGTCATTACGACACCACGCAGAAACAAACCGTCGAGATGCGCTCTCCCGATGGTTCCGCCGATCTATATCAATTGATAGCGGGCTTGGCAGTGGCTTGTCGTCATGGCTTTGAAATCGACAACGCATTGGCTATTGCGGAAAAGACTTATGTCAACGTGAATATCCATCAGAAAGAGAATGCCGACAAGCTGAAACAACTTGCCCAGTTGCCTGACAGTTGCGCCG
>CAUUOT010000113.1:0-4947 GCA_963546815.1 uncultured Bacteroides sp. | reverse complement strand
CGTTGAACTGATTAAAGAGTATGAACGCTGCATGGAAACAGAAGGGCATCCCGGACTGGATGGGATTTTGGTGCGTATGGACCATGAAAAAGCATGGGAATATGAACAAAAGGCCAAGCAGATTCTTTCTCAACTTAAAATCCGTGAATTCAACCGGCAGGTGAAACATCTATCCGGCGGACAGTTGAAGCGTGTGGCGCTTGCCAACACCCTTATCACCGAACCAGATTTGCTGATATTGGACGAGCCTACCAACCACCTCGATCTCGACATGACGGAATGGCTGGAAGAATATCTCCGTCGCAATAATCTCACCCTGCTGATGGTGACGCACGACCGTTACTTCCTTGATCGTGTTTGCTCTGAAATAATCGAAATAGACAACCGACGGATTTATCAATACAAGGGCAATTACGGCTACTATCTGGAGAAGCGCGAAGAACGCATCGAAGCCAAGACGGTGGAGATAGAGCGCGCCAACAACCTCTATCGTACCGAACTGGAGTGGATGCGCCGGATGCCTCAAGCCCGCGGGCATAAGGCCCGTTATCGGGAAGAGGCTTTCTACGAGTTGGAGAAGGTGGCTAAGCAGCGTTTCAATAATGATAACGTCAAGCTGGATGTCAAAGCCTCTTACATCGGCAGTAAGATATTCGAGGCAGACCATCTGTTCAAGTCTTTCGGCAAATTGAAGATTCTGGATGATTTTTCCTATATCTTCTCACGTTACGAGAAGATGGGCATCGTAGGCAACAACGGTACGGGAAAGTCCACATTCATCAAAATACTGATGGGGTTGGAGCAAGCCGACAGTGGTACGCTGGATATCGGCGAGACGGTTCGTTTCGGTTACTACTCGCAGGAGGGCTTGCAGTTTGACGAGCAGATGAAAGTGATTGACGTGGTGAGGAACATTGCCGAGGTAATAGAGCTGGGCAACGGCAAGAAGCTGACGGCCTCGCAGTTTCTGCAACATTTCCTCTTTGCCCCCGAGGCGCAGCACAACTATGTCTATAAGCTGAGTGGAGGTGAGCGTCGTCGTCTTTATCTCTGTACGGTGCTGATACGCAATCCGAACTTCCTCGTGTTGGATGAGCCTACCAACGACCTCGATATTGTGACGTTGAACGTGTTGGAGGAGTATTTGCAGAAGTTCAAAGGTTGCGTCATCGTGGTGAGCCACGACCGCTATTTTATGGATAAGGTAGTAGATCACTTGTTGGTGTTCAATGGTCAAGGTGATATCCGCGACTTCCCGGGCAACTATACGCAGTATCGCGACTGGAAGGAGGCAAGGGCACATCAGGAGAAGAAGAAAGAGAAAGAGGCCGTCAAGCCTCAGGAAGAGAAGACTGTAAAAGTTCGTTTGAATGAGAAGCGGCGCATGTCTTTTAAGGAGAAGCGTGAGTTTGAGCAGCTGGAACAGGAAATAGCCGACCTGGAGGCAGAAAAGAGTGCCATTGAGGCGGCGCTGTGCAGTGGCCTCTTGTCAGTGGATGAGTTGACGGAAAAATCGAAAAGATTGCCGATAATAACTGACTTGATTGATGAAAAGACATTGCGTTGGCTTGAACTAAGTGAAATAGAATCGAACTGAGGTTCGGAAAGAAAAAGAGAAGAACGAAAAACAGATGACGGATAAAGGGAATTTGACGAATTACCACAGTCATAGCCTGTATTGTGACGGGCGTGCCGGAATGGAAGACTTTGTGCGTTTTGCCATAAGCCAGGGGTTCACCTCTTATGGCTTTTCTTCACATGCTCCACTGCCTTTTCCCACATTCTGGACGATGGAGTGGGATTGCATGGACGATTATCTGTCTGAATTCCGGAGGTTGAAAGCCAAGTATGCCGGGCGTATAGAACTTTATGTCGGTCTGGAGATTGATTATCTGAATGAGGCGAGTAATCCCTCCATTGCCCGTTTCAGGGAATTGCCATTGGACTATCGCATCGGATCCGTGCATCTGCTATATGATGATAAAGGAGAGGTGGTGGATGTAGATGCCTCTGCCGGTGTCTTCAAACAAATTGTAAACGAACATTTCGGTGGCGATTTGGAGCATGTGGTGCGTCTTTATTACGAACGTTCGATGAGAATGTTGGAATTGGGCGGCTTTGATATTGTAGGGCATGCCGACAAGATACACTATAATGCCGCCTGCTATCGTCCGGGGGGGGTGCCGGATGAGGCTTGGTATGATGAACTTGTCCGGAACTATTTGGCCGAGATTGCCCGCCGCGGATATCAGGTTGAAATCAATACCAAGGCGTATTACGACTTAGGAACTTTCTATCCCAACGAACGCTATTTTGCTATGCTTCATGCTTTGGGCATACGTGTGCAGGTAAACAGTGACTCGCACTATCCGGAGCGGATAAACCATGGTCGAATGGAAGCTTTGCAAGCTTTGAGGAAGGCCGGCTACAAGCATGTAATGGAGTTGCACGCAGGCCAATGGAAAGAAACACCTATCGTGTTTTAAGTTGATAGGGGAAAAAAGAAAACACAGCGTTTAGTGTAACCCAATGGATGTACTAAACGCTGTGTTTCCGTGTCATATATAACCTTATAACGGTTATTTCGTTTTCAGCAGAAAATCATCGATAACCTTCTTGTAGGTCGCTTTGTCGGCGGCCCCGCGAAAGAGTTGAGGTGTTCCGTTCATGGGAATGAATACAAAAAGAGGAATACTTGTAGCGTTGAATAAAGCTGCCAATTCTTTCTCTTTGTCAACATTGACCTTGTAGATGACTATTTTATCCGCGTATTCCTTGGCCAAATCTTTCATGATAGGAGTTGTCATCCTACATGGCCCGCACCAATCGGCATACAAGTCGATGATGGCAGGTTTGCTTCCTTTGTATTTCCAATCGGGAGACTTCTCGTAATCAAAGATATCCTTCACAAACATCTCCTTGTTCATTACGATGACCTTTCCTTCTGTCTGGCTGGCCACTTCGGCTTGTTTGGCCTGTTTAGGCCCGTCGGTACAAGCATAAGTCAATGCGCTTGAAAAGAACAAGGCAGCGATGACTATGGTCTTCTTCATGATTACCTCATTATGAATGTTGTTCAATAAGCGCTTTCAGCTCTTTTCCGCTTATCACGCCCGAGTGGCGCCATACGGCTTCCCCTTTTTTGAATAAGATAAGCGTGGGCACGGCCTGTATGCGGTAGTTGGCTGCAAGATCTTCTTGCTGGTCTACGTCTATCTTCACTATGCGGGCGGCTTCGCCTATCTCGTTTTTGAGTTCCTCCAATACCGGATGCATGGCTTTACAGGGTCCGCACCAGGTTGCGAAGAAGTCAACTAAAACCGGTTTCTCTGATTGTATTACTTCGTTAAACTTTTCCATAAATTATTCCTTTCTTGTTTATTAGTTATTATTTGGTGATATAACAAAGGGAAAGGATGTTTTGTTCAAAGGAGGGGCACTTGCACCTTCTTTCGCATGCCGCAAAGAGAAGGTACAAGCGTTCCTTTCACTTCACTGTCAGCTCTTTGATGAGATGCGAAGCCCCGGCAAATTTATCGATGATGAACAGCGTGTATCGGATATCCACGCATGCCGCACGCTGCGACGAGGGACGGAATGCGATGTCGCCCGTCAGCCCTTCGTAGTTGCGGTCGAATCCAGTACCTATCAGTTCGCCCTTGGCATTGAATACGGGGCTTCCGGAGTTTCCGCCGGTATTGTCCGTATTGACGATGAAGCAGACGGGCATCTCTCCATCGGGCAAGGCATAGCGGCCGAAGTCTTTGGTCAGATACAATTGTTTCAGCTTGGCGGGAACCACGAACTCCCGGTTATTCGGGTCTTCCTTCTCCATGACGCCTTTCAAGGTGGTGTAGTAGCCATATTCCACACCGTCGGCGGGCGAGTAGGGTAGTACCCGTCCGTAGGTCAGGCGCAAGGTGGAGTTTGCATCCGGATAGATGGGCTTTCCGTCGGCAAGTTTCATGTCCATCATTCCTTTTACCCACACTTTATGGGCGGCGTCGTAGTTCGTGTTGGCATCCTTCATGGCGATGGCTGTCTGCAACAGGCCGTCGGTAATGGAGTATTTGAGCAAAATCATCCAGTCGTAACTGATTTTGTACAGACTGGGTTTCCGTATAAACTTGGCAAAGTTCTCTTTGCTCCCGAAAATGGAGTGGTCGAAGCAAGCGTCGATGAATGCATCGATGTTTCCTTTGAAGCGTTTATCTATTATCTTGAAGATGCCGATGCGTTGCTCTGCCGGGATATACTGCATGTACGTTTGCAGCATCTTTTTGCCTACCGCGCGTTCCACTTCGGGGAAGGGGACGGAGGCAAAATATTTGTCGGCTGCGGTTTGCAGGCTGTCTGCCGCCGACGTGATTCGGGCTTTGTCCTTACTCTTCAAAGCCGCAACCAGCGACGTGGTGCTGGGGATGCGCATGAAGTCCAATCCCGTTATCAAGGCTTCCTGAATGGCTTGTTGATGATAGAGGGCCGCGCGGCGATGCTGCACAATGTCGCGTATCTGTTCAAAGGCTTTCCGGTAGGAGTCGTCGCCTTTTGAACGTCCGTAGGCAAGTAGTTGCTCTTGTTGCGCTCGTTTGGTGTCGAGAACTTTCAGCCGGACAAGTCCTTCGTTCATGCCGATGGCGTTTTTCCAATAGTTGGCCGAAGAGGCATACTTGCTGGCGTAGTGTATGCGTATGGCATCGTTCTGCACCATTTGTTCCATAAGGGCCTGCTGGCGGACGTCGCGCACATGGTGACGCATGAAGTTGGTGGTTTGCATGCGCTCTTCCACCTCGTCGGAAATCATATAGCGCCAGTTGCGGCCGGGGAAGCCCATGACGAACGTGAAGTCTCCTTCACGATGACCGTCGAGGCTGATGGTGAGGTGCTTCTTCACTTTCAGCGGAACATTGTCCTTGCTGTATGCCGCCGGTTTCCCGTCTTTGTCGG
>CAUUOT010000112.1:0-4960 GCA_963546815.1 uncultured Bacteroides sp. | reverse complement strand
GTATTTATTGTCTTGCAGGGACAAGAAGCCGTTGAGCGCTTCGTCGTACCGCCCCTGCGTGTATCGGATGTAAGCTAGGTAATAGGTGCAGTCGGCGGCATATTTCCTGCCGACAGTGCGCAGCGTCTCGAACCAGATGGCGGCCTTCTTTGTGTTGCCCGTCTTCAGGAAGGAGAGGGCGAGGCGGTAAGTCATGTCCTCCCGTTCGTCCGTGTCCAACAACTCAAGGCGTGCGGAGTTGAACATGGCCAATGCCTCGTCGTACTTCTCCTCGAAGAAGTAGGCGGAAGCAATCAGCGCATAGATGCGGTTGGCGTGCGGGGTGTCGGGATAGTCTTCCAGAAAAGTGCGCAGCAAGTCGGTGCGTTTGGGGTATTTCAGTTCATAGGCCGCACAGACCAGCATATATTCGGCCTCTTGGCGCTCTCCTGTGCGGGGCAGAGGATTGCCATCGGCCTGCAACCGGCGCACATAAGTCTGCAGCGGAGGTACAGCGGCAGCATATGCCTTCTGGCGGAACAAGGCTCTGCCTTCTTGGTAAAACTGTTGAGGGGAGGTGTTTTTTTCGCCGGTCTGTGCGGCGGCAAGCAATGACGCACAGCAAAGCACCGTGCAGAAGAGAGTTCGGAAAGCCGTATGTTTCATGTTCTTAGGAATAGTTCGGAGGCAAACATACGGGTTTTAGGTCGAAGTTGCTTCATCTGTTTGTGTTTTTTAGGATAATTGAAAAGCCTCTTGTAGAAGCCTCCTTCGGTTAGTAAAAAGGCATGACATATGTATGTGTCCGGCGGTATCATACGTGTGACGTAGGCGATGACACACTAGAGACGTAGGTGATGACACACTAGAGACATCAGTGATGACACACTAGAGACATTAGTGATGACACAATAGAGACGTGACCACTGAGATACGTATGTCGTTTCGGGGTAGATATGCGAGATGCCTCAGTGGTCAATAGAGGTCTTATTTTCAATGGAATAAGGGATTGGAAACCCTCTCTCTCTCCTGTCGGGCGAACCGCCTTGCGGGCATGATTTTCTCGGGTAAAAGGGGAAGAATTTGCCAGAGGGAAAGCGTGAAATAATTAAGACAAAAGGCGTGAGAGTCTTTCCTCCTGACTCAGGACTTTTTTAGGCCGTACCTCGGCGGGCAATGTGGTAGTCAGGCTGGTCAGCGTGAACAACAGGGCTTGTATCCTTTTCATCCTACTTGCCGTTTATTTCAGTTCTACCAACCGGTATTGTTTGCTGCCCAGTCCTATCCGTTCCGAGTAGTCCACGATGTGTGTTCCGTGCTGGCGGTTGATGCGCTCCACAAGCGGCTTCCCGTCATCGCCGGGCGACGACTTGTGACTGAACACCAAGTCGAGGCATGCCTGATCCAGTGCCACGGGGTCGGTGTTGGCCAGTACGCCCATATCCTTGATCTTCGGTTCTGCCGGATGTGAATCGCAGTCACAGTCCACGCTCATGTTGTTCATCACGTTGATGTAGACGGTGTTTCCTTCGCCGAAGTAGTCATGAACGGCTTGTGCCGCGGCAGCCATCGATTCGAGGAAGTAGTCTTGTGCGGGCAGGTTCTGCCACAGCTCATCGGGGCTTTGTACCTTTCCCGCCGTATGGATATACGCTTTCCCCGCAGACGAGGCGATGCCGATGCTGGCGTTCTTCAGCACCCCGCCGAATCCACCCATGGCGTGTCCTTTGAAGTGAGCCAGGTTCACCATGAAGTCGTAGTTCCTCAAGTGACTACCCACAAGGTCATACTTGATGTGCGTCGTGTCGCGCACAGGAATGCGGAAGTCTCCCTCCGCGTCCATGATGTCGACCCTTGCGATGCTGTCGAAACCGTGTTGATGAATGGTTTTCAAATGCGCTTCAGTCGTGTTCCGGCTGCCGGGATATGCCGTATTGCATTCCACGATAGTGCCTTTCACCTCGTTTACCAGTCCACGTATCAAGGTCGGCTTCAAGTAATGGTTGCCGCCGGCTTCGCCCGTGCTGATTTTCACTGCCACGCGCCCGTGCGCCTTTACGCCCAATGCCTCGTATACCTTTACGAGCGATTCGGGCGATATTTCTTTCGTAAAATAAACCTTCGGCTGTGCCGATGCTGCCGCCGATAAAACTGCAAGCAGAAACGCTATACATGCAAATCTTTTCATAATCTGTTGTTGTTTATGTATGAATAATGAGGGCGTTTACCTGATTTAATATCCCAATCCCTTGAGCCATCGTTCCACCTTGTCTTTGTCGTTGCGTACCTTGTGTCCGTAGATGGAAAAGGCTCCGGTGACGTTGGCGCGGGGATATATACGTCGAAGATCGGTCACTGTGCTTGCCAGTCCGCTGCCCTCGTGCGTAACGAAGGGGATGATGATTTTGCCGTTCAAGTCATACTGATTGAAGAACGTAAACATCACCCGCGGATAGGTTCCCCACCAAATGGGACCGCCCACAAAGACCGTATCATACTGCGAGAGGTCGCTCACCGCACCTTTGAAAGCCGGCAGTTCGCCGCTCTCTGTCTCTTGTTGTGCCAGTTTCGTCAGTTCTGCATAAGGCATGTCGTAACTCTTTTCCGCCACAATCTCGAACACGTCGGCACCCGTCCGTTCCTTGATGTAATCCGCCACAATTTTTGTGTTGCCCACGTCGACGTGTCCCACGGAATAATTCTCGCCTGCATGCGAGAAGAATGCGATTAAAACTTTTACCTTTTTCATTTCATTTTCTTGTTTGTTGTCGTCGCTGCTGCAAGCTGTTGATACCAGCAAGGCAAGTGCTGCAAATCCTGATAATAACATTGATTTCATACTCTCCTCCCTCTCTTGTTACGTTTACTTTTGCAAAGTTACGGCGATACCTCCTTTCTATTGTTTCACTTATTGCTGCAATGATTTCCTGTTTTGCGTAATATGTTTGTTTTTCAAGGGAATAAAGGCGGCCCGACCCGCTTACCCGGCGGCGTATTCGTCAATGAACTTCTTCACCCCTCTACGGATGGATTCCAACCCGAAATCTTCCGTGCGTATGTCCTTCAACGGAACGAAGAGGACTTCCGCCGCATCGTCCATCGCCTTGAAGTGCCGCGTGTCCGTCACCGTGCACAAGAAAAACATATCCAGCGTATGTACTCGAAAGCCGGAATACAGATAAATGTTGGGCAGCGAAAAGAGGTATCTCGTGTCTGTTACGGTCATGCCCGTCTCTTCTTTTACCTCGCGAATCACGCCCTCTTCGCCCGTCTCAGCCATGTCGATGAAGCCGCCGGGCAAATCCAGCGTACCCTTTGCGGGAGCTTTGGCGCGCCGGCATACCAGAAGTTCGTTCTGTGGGTTCAGAATCAAAGCCACCGTGGCGGACGAGGGATTGAAGTAATAGACAAAACCACAATCGGCGCATTGCTTTGACTTTCCGTTGTGAGGCTCGAAGCGGGCGGAACCGCATTCGGGGCAGAACTTGAATGGAGAGAGAGGATGTTCCATCATATTTCAGTCTTTGTTCAGTAGGGAACAAAGATAATAAAAATCAAGTAAGGAAGCATGCGGCATTGGCTGCACAGGGGAGAGACACTTTTCACGGCGCACTTTCCCTCCTGAAAAGTAGGGTACATGTTCGGTTCATCTTCGGCCCATGTTTGTGTTTTCTTCGGTGTCTATAGGGGGGAGAAAAATACAAAGTCGGACCGAACTTGGACCGAAGATGATCCGAAGATGGCGACAAGCATGTATCTCTATGTTGAATGCTGGTCGGTTTTCAGAAAAATCGGATGTAGCAGGATGACATCTTCTGCTTTTTATTCTTTGATTTTTTATCCTTTCAGTACCTTTGTTATCGGTCTTATTTCGTAAGAGCATGGTTGTTTTCCGTTCAGCCGGTTTTTTATGAAAGAAGAGACCTGGATATTGCGAATAAAAAAGCCTTATTTACCGTCATTATCTATGAGAGTTTATTATGAGTTGTTTCGAAATCCTATGAAGGAGGGCGGAACGGAGGAGGGGTGTCTTCATGGGCAGGTGTTGCCCAAAGAAACGATTCCGGCAAAGATTTTCAGGGGAAATAGCGCACAATACTACCGGCTTCTGTTCGGGCAAGATGTGATTGGCAGACGGGTAGAGAGGATAGACACTTAAGAAACAAACCGTTGGATAAATATGGTACACGTTCTGAAAATTTGGCTCATGTCTTTTGTTCGGTTGATTTATCCCTGTCGCTGCGCGATGTGCGGCCGCGTATTGGAAGAGGGGGAGGAAATCATCTGTATGAAGTGTAATATGAATATGCCCCGTACGAACTTTCACCGTTGGACAGACAACCCCGTGGAGCGTATGTTCTTCGGCAAAGTCCGTCTGGAGCGTGCCTCCTCTTTCCTGTATTACCGTAAAGGCAGCGACGTCCGCAATCTGTTGTATAAGGTGAAGTACAAGGGTTACGAGGAACTGGGCGTAAAGATGGGTCGCCTCATCGCGGCGGAACTGTCAGAATGCGGTTTTTTCGGCGGCATGGATGTCATTGTCCCCGTGCCTCTGCATCCGGACAGGTTGAAGTTGCGCGGTTACAATCAGAGCGAACTCATAGCCCGTGGAATTTCCGAAATAACGGGTATTCCAGTCGATGCATCTTCTGTGTTGCGCATAAGGCCTACTGAAACCCAGACGCATAAGTCTGTCCACGAACGTTGGGAGAATGTGAACGGAATCTTTTGTCTGCACAGTCCGGAGCGCTTTGCCGGAAAACATGTGCTGATTATAGACGATGTCTTGACCACCGGCGCCACCACTACGGCTTGCGCGGATGCCTTCGGGGAGGCTGAAGGCGTGCGAATCAGCGTCCTGACGATGGTGGTGGCCGGTTCGTAACGGCACGAAAAAAGGCTTGCCACTGTTGCGACAAGCCTTCTGTGCTCTTCCTCTTGGACTTGAACCAAGGACCCTCTGATTAACAGTCAGATGCTC
>CAUUOT010000111.1:0-4964 GCA_963546815.1 uncultured Bacteroides sp. | reverse complement strand
CAGACGACCTTTGGGTTATGAGCCCAACGAGCTACCAACTGCTCCACTCCGCGATGTGGTTGTTTTGTGGGTGCAAAGGTACTCTTTCTATTTTATACCTGCAAGAAAAACGTATATTATTTTTCTGTCCCTTGTGGGATATGCGGAAATGTAGTACTTTTGCTCAAATAATAAAGCTATGTGCAATTAAACGATGACCGTATCGAAGACAAGAGCTAAATTAGTGGATGTCGCCCGCCAGCTGTTTGCAAAGATGGGCGTCGAGAATACCACGATGAACGATATCGCCCTCGCTTCCAAGAAAGGCAGAAGAACGCTCTATACCTATTTCAAGAGCAAGGAAGATATTTACATGGCTGTTGTGGAGTCGGAACTGGACATCCTTTCGGATATAATGAAGCGTGTGGCGGAGAAAGACATCTCGCCGGATGAGAAAATGATGGAAATGATATACACCCGTCTGGATGCGGTGAAAGAGGTGGTGTTTCGCAACGGGACGCTGCGGGCCAACTTCTTCAGGGATATATGGAGAGTGGAGAAAGTGCGCAAGCGTTTTGACGCGAAAGAGATACAGCTCTTCAAAGACGTGCTCAGCGAAGGCGTGGAAAAGGGAGTGTTTCAGATTGATGACATCGATATGACCGCCGCCATCGTGCATTATAGCGTGAAAGGGATAGAAGTGCCCTACATTCGCGGCCGGATAGGCGCCGATTTGGACGACGAGGTCCGCGGAGACTATGTGAGCCGCATGGTGCTCAGCGCATTGGGGAAGAAAAACTTATAAACAAATCATAAATAATTGAAGAATATGGGATTATTAACAGGAAAGACAGCCATTGTCACCGGTGCCGCTCGCGGCATTGGCAAAGCCATCGCGTTGAAGTTTGCTCAAGAAGGAGCTGATGTTGCGTTCACCGACTTGGTGATTGACGAGAATGCCGAGGCCACGGTGAAAGAGTTGGAGGCATTGGGCGTAAAAGCCAAGGCCTACGCGTCGAACGCCGCCGATTTTGAAGACACAGCCAATGTGGTGGCAACCATTCAGAAAGACTTCGGACGCATCGATGTTCTGGTGAACAATGCCGGCATCACGCGCGACGGACTGATGATGCGCATGAGCGAACAACAATGGGACATGGTCATCAACGTAAACCTCAAGTCGGCATTCAACTTCATTCACGCCTGCACGCCCATTATGATGCGTCAGAAAGCCGGCAGCATCATCAACATGGCCTCGGTGGTGGGTGTCCACGGCAATGCGGGGCAAGCCAACTACGCCGCTTCCAAGGCCGGTATGATTGCTTTGGCCAAGTCCATCGCACAAGAGCTGGGCTCGCGCGGCATCCGTGCCAACGCCATTGCGCCGGGGTTCATCATGACGGCCATGACCGACGCCCTGTCCGAGGAAGTCAAAGCCGAATGGTGCAAGAAGATACCTTTGCGCCGGGGCGGTACGCCCGAAGACGTGGCCGACGTAGCCACTTTCCTGGCTTCCGATATGTCATCCTACGTGTCGGGGCAGGTCATCCAGATAGATGGGGGTATGAACATGTAAACAAGCTGCCGTATGACTGTCGTATACGAGGACAATCATATCATTATAGTCAACAAGACCGCTTCCGAGATAGTTCAGGGAGACAAGACGGGCGATACGCCGCTTTCGGAGACCGTGAAACGGTATCTGAAGGAGAAGTATCAGAAACCCGGCAATGTCTTTATCGGTGTCACCCACCGGCTGGACCGCCCCGTGAGCGGTCTTGTCGTTTTTGCCAAGACCGGCAAGGCGCTTTCGCGGCTGAACGAGATGTTCAAGAACGGCGAGGTGAAGAAGACCTATTGGGCGGTGGTGAAGAACCCGCCTCCCCAAGACGAGGGGGAGCTGGTACACTACATGGTGCGCAACGAGAAGCAGAACAAGAGCTATGCCTACGACCGCGAGAAGCCAGGCGGCAAGAAAGCCGTTCTGCACTACCGGCTCATCGGGCATTCGCAGAGTTACTGCCTGCTGGAAGTAGACCTGAAGACCGGGCGCCATCATCAGATACGCTGCCAGCTGGCAAAGATGGGATGCCCCATCAAGGGCGATTTGAAATACGGCTTTCCGCGTTCCAACCCCGACGGCGGCATCAGCCTGCACGCGCGGCGCATCCGTTTCGTGCATCCGGTGTCCAAGGAACGGATAGAGATAGAAGCGCCCACCCCCGCCTCCGACGGCTTGTGGCAGAGTTTTGAAACGAATCTTATAACTGAATAGCGATGAAAAGACTTATGATTTTATCGGGGCTGCTCCTGATGGCGGGATTGGCAGTCCGGGCACAAGAAAGAGTTGCCGAGTACAAAGTACGTCCTGCCGTTGCAGTACGAACTCCCCTACAGGGAGACAGCATCAACTTCAAGGGAGAAAGGTTTACGCCTGCCGACCTGCTGAAGACGAAAATCAGTCTCGATTTCGACGCACATCCCTCCGAGCGCGTCTCTGCCGACACCGCAGGCTACGTCACCGTGGCGAAGGCGGATAAAGACCATCTGGTCTACCTGTTTTCCACCCATCTGCGGGCGGAACGTTTCCTGAAAGGCAAGCTGAACGTCTATTCGCCCGTCCGCTTCGAGGTGTTCGTCAACGGCGAATCGCGGCAGTCCAAAGACACGGCGGAAGACAGCCTGTCGCAGGTGCGCCCCTCCGTAGTGAGCCTGCGCATGGAGCCGGAAGCAGACTGCGTGGTAGTCATCAAGCTGCTCTCTTCGGCCGACGATAAGATGCAGCCGATGCTGAAGTGCGAGTTCGAGAAAGAGAAAGACTTTGCCGAGGTCGTTTGCCGGATGGCGCCCGACTTGCAGCGGCGCCTCTCTTTGTTCGAGACCAACTTCGGCTCGCGGGTGAGGTGGGTCTCCCTTTCGCCCAACGGCAAATACCTGCTGACCTGCTACTCCGACAACTATGCCGTGAAGCGCTCCAAGACCCGCTGCGAGCTCACCGAGGTGAAGACAGGCCGGGTAATCCTGCCCGACGCCAACGAGAATATGCGCTGGATGCCCCGCAGCAACAAGCTCTACTACACCGTTGTGGGCAAAGAGCGGAACGATTTGGTGGTGTTCGACCCCGCCACCCTACGCGAGGAAGTCTTGCTGAAGAACATTCCCGAAGAATATTTCACCTGGTCGCCTACCGAAGACTACCTCATCTACAGCCTTACCGACGAGGGCGAGAAGGTCTCCGGCCCCTTGAAGCGCCTGCTGCACCCCGACGACCGCATCCCCGACTCGCGAAACCGTTATCACCTCGTGAAGTACGACCTCTCCACGGGCCTCTCCGAGCGTCTCACCTACGGCAGCCACAACGTCTATCTCAACGACATCTCTCCCGACGGAAAGAAACTCCTGTGCAGCACCTCCAGGCCCAACATCACCCAATACCCCTTCTCGCTCTCTTCCCTCTTCGAGATTGACCTGGCCACCCTGAAAGCCGATACCTTGGTAGCCTGGGACGCATTCATGGGAGGTGCTTCCTACTCGCCGGACGGCAAGCAGCTGCTGCTGACCGGAGGACCCGATGCCTTCGGAGGCGCAGGACGCAATTGCGGCCCCCACCCCATCGCCAACAGCTTCGACACGCAGGCATTCATCATGAACCTCTCCACCGGCAAGATAGACCCCATCACGCGCGACTTCAACCCTACGGTGACCCCCTTGCAGTGGAACCGCACGGACGGTTGCATCTACTTCAACACCACCGACGGAGACTGCCGGAACATCTATCGCTACACCCCCGCGACCCGCCGCTTCGAGAAGCTGCCCTTGCGCGAAGATGTCATTTACTCGTTCTCCCCGGCCAAAGACAACCCGTCCGTCGCCGCCTATGTGGGAGGAGGAGACACCTCCACAGGCGTAGCCTACCTCTACGACGCCCGTAAGGCCGTCTCCACCTTGCTGGCCGACCCCATGAAGCCCACCTTCGACAAGATGGAACTGGGCAAGATGCAGGAGTGGGACTTTACCGCCGCCGACGGCACCACGATAAAAGGCATGATGTGCCTTCCCCCCGCTTTCGACCCCGATAAGAAGTACCCCCTCATCGTCTATTACTACGGCGGAACGCTGCCCTCCACGCGCGGCATCACCTCGCCCTACTCCCCCCAACTCTTTGCCTCGCGCAACTATGTGGTCTACGTCCTCCAGCCCAGCGGCACCATCGGCTACGGGCAGGAATTCTCCGCCCGCCACGTCAACGCTTGGGGCGACCGCACGGCCGACGAGATTATCGAGGGTACCAAGAAGTTCTGCGCCGCCCACCCCTTTGTCGACGCCAAGCGCATCGGCTGTCTGGGAGCCTCCTACGGCGGATTCATGACGATGTATCTGCAGACCAAGACCGACCTCTTTGCCGCCGCCGCCTCGCATGCCGGCATCAGCAACGTGGCCAGCTATTGGGGCGAAGGCTATTGGGGATATTCATACAACTCCGTGGCCGCCGCCGAGAGTTATCCGTGGAACAACCCCGACCTCTTCACCAAGCACGGCGCTTTGTTCAATGCCGACAAAATCAAGACCCCGCTCTTGCTGCTGCACGGCACGGCGGACACCAATGTGCCCATCGGCGAAAGCATCCAGATGTACAACGCCCTGAAGATTCTGGGCAAGCCGGTAGAGCTCATCACCGTCGAAGGCGAAAACCACTTCATCCTCGACTACGACAAGCGTGTGTTGTGGCACAACTCCATCATGGCATGGTTTGCCCGCTGGCTGCAGAACAGTCCGGCATGGTGGAACGACCTCTATCCCGAAAGGCAATGGTGAGTTAGTGATTAATGATTAGTGATTAATGTCATGGTATCTAATAAAAAAGGCCGCTTGAGGTATTTCAAGCGGCCTTTTATTGTAACGTAAGACAAGCATTAACGTAAGTTCGATGAATGATAAGAGGCTATTTTTTTGATTGGTGTAAGAACTGACTCCCTCTCTCTGCT
>CAUUOT010000110.1:0-4992 GCA_963546815.1 uncultured Bacteroides sp. | reverse complement strand
TTTCGCACGATGTATACCCCATAAATATAGATGTCGGGTATAAAGAGGGAGAGGATAAGGATAATAACGATTCGATACATACGTCTTTCTATTGTTTGATGGTTATTGGCAGGTTGACGCCATCTGGCAGGACAGCTTGAAGTAAAAACCGGGTGCGGGGCGTCATTGAGCCAGATTGGCCGCAAGGAATTTCCGCATCTCTTTCACCGGCATTCCGCGTCGACGGGCATAGTCTTCCAACTGGTCTTCTCCTATCTTGCCTACGGCGAAATAGCGGGAAGCGGGATGCGCCAGCATCAATCCGCAGACAGAGGCATAGGGGTGCATGGCGCCGTTCTCGGTCAGGGTAATGCCGATTTGCTTCATGTCGAGCAGTGCGTCCAGCAGGAAGTTGACGGACTGGTCGGGCAGTGAGGGATAGCCCACGGCGGGACGGATGCCTTGATACTCCTCTTTCAATAGCTCGGGCATGGAGAGGGACTCATCGGGAGCGTATCCCCATGCCTGCTTGCGCACATACTCGTGCAACTTCTCCGTGCCGGCTTCGGCAAGCCGGTCCGACAATGTCTGTACGAGAAGATGTTTGTAGGGGTCGTCTTTGTAGTATTCCTCTGTATCCTCCGAGTTGATGGAAGAGGCAAAAAGCCCTATGGTGTCAGGGATGCCGGAGGAAAGCGGTCGTATGAAGTCACTCAGGCAGAGAAACGGACTGTCGTCGGAGCGTGGCGTCTGTTGCCGGAGCAGGGGGAACGTTGTTCCGTCTATCAGCAGGTTGTCGCCGTCGGCATTGGCCCGGCAGAGCCTGAAGACGCACCGGATGGTGATTGCTTCGTCCAATCGGTCGAGCATTCTGTTTGCTTCCTTGAACAACTGCATGGCCTCGGAAGCCTTGGTGCGCTCTCCTTCGGGAAAGGAGGCCAACCACATGGCGCGGCAGGAATCGCATCCGTGAATGTCGGCAATGGCAGCAAAGCGTGGCTGAAATCCCCATGCGTGAAAGAAGTAAATCCAGTTGATGTAAGAAGCCATTTCGTGTACACGGTAGGAGAGGACACCGTGAGTCGGTGCGGGGATGGGTTCGTTCATGTGTAATCTTCGTCTTTTTTAGTTGAATCTTAGTTCTTCGCCACGGTAGGTCTCATCCACGGTGTCGTCATTATAAATAAGGTGTCCGTTGGCAAAGGTCTTTTCCACCTTCCAGTGGAAAGTGCGACCTTCCATCGGACTCCAACCGCATCGGCTCAGAATCTTGTCGGTGGTTACTTCCCATGGCGTGTCGGGGCGTACCAACACAAGGTCGGCCCGATAGCCTTCGCGGATATAGCCTCGTTCGGCGATGCGGTAGATTTCGGCGGGGGCATGGCACATTTTCTCTACGATGGTTTCGAGTGTGAATATGCCTTCGTCTGCCAGTTCGAGCATGCTGACGAGAGAATACTGTATCATGGGCATGCCCGATGCTGCTTTCAGCGCGCCTCCTTCTTTATCTGCAAGCAGGTGCGGGGCGTGGTCGGTAGCAATGACGTCTATCAGGCCGGAGTTGACGGCTGCACGCAGGGCATCGCGGTCGCTTTTCCGCTTGATAGCAGGGTTGCACTTGATGCGGGTGCCCAGCGTGCGATAGTCGTTGAAGGAATAAAAAAGATGGGCGATGCACGCTTCGGTCGTGATATGCTTTTCTGTCAAGGGGGCACTTTGGAACAACCGAAGTTCCTTGGCTGTAGAGATATGCAGTATATGTAGTCGTGCGCCTGTCTGTCGAGCCAGTTTCACGGCCAGTCCGGAAGAAGCGTAACATGCTACCGTGGAGCGAATGCTCGGGTGTTTTCCGATGGGCACATCATCCTCTTCGGCATACATGGCTTTGTATTTGGCTGTGTTTTCTTTGACGATGGCAGGATCTTCGCAATGTGCGGCAATGAGCATGTCTGTTCCGTTGAATATGTGTTGCAGGCTGTTTATTTTGTCCACTAACATGTTTCCGGTGCTGGAACCCATGAAGAGTTTGATGCCGCAAACGCGGTGCTTGTCCAGCTTGTGGAAGTCCTTATAGTTGCTGTTTGTGGCACCGAAATAGCAGGAATGGTTTACGATGCATTTCTCGTTCAGCAGATTGAGCTTGGCATTCAGCGCGTCGAGGGTGACGGTCGGTGGATTGGTGTTGGGCATATCCATGACAGACGTGATGCCTCCCGCAGCAGCTGCACGGCTTTCGGTCAAGATGTCTGCTTTGTGCGTCAGGCCCGGGTCGCGGAAGTGCACGTGGTCGTCGATAATGCCGGGCAGCAGATAGCATCCCGTGGCATCTATGGTCTCATCGCAGGGGGCTGAGAGCAGTTTCCCATGGGTCAGTACTTCGGCTATGCGTCCGTTCTCTATGACTACGGAACCACGGACGGATTGTCCTTCGTTGACGATGGTGGTGTTATGTATCAGTGTTCTTTTCATATTCCTTCTGTCTTCTTTCCTCTTTCCGATTCTTTATTCGCAGGATACTTGCGGAAGAAACTGTTCCACTTCAGGCGGATGACGCCGAAGACGGCCTCACCGAAGATGCTGCTGTCCATTTTGGAGGTTCCCAACTCGCGGTTGATGAAGATGACGGGTACTTCTTTTATCAGGAAGCCACATTTGTAGGCGGTGAACTTCATTTCTATCTGGAAGGCATATCCTTTGAAGCGGATACTGTCTAAGTCGATGGTTGTCAGCACACGGCGCCGATAGCATACAAAGCCGGCGGTGGTGTCGTGTATGGGCAGTCCGGTGACGAAGCGCACGTATTTGGAGGCAAAGTAAGACATCAGCACGCGCCCCATGGGCCAGTTCACCACGTTGACTCCGCTGACATAGCGCGAGCCGATGGCCACATCGGCTCCCTCTTCGGAACAAGCTCGATAGAGGCGGGGCAGATCTTGCGGGTTGTGGCTGAAGTCGGCATCCATCTCAAATATATACTCGTAGTGGTGCTGCAGGGCCCAATTGAAGCCGGTTATGTAGGCAGTGCCCAGTCCCAGTTTGCCCCGGCGTTCTACCATGAAGAGGCGTTCGGGAAATTCTTGTTGCAGGGTCTTGACGATGGCTGCCGTTCCATCCGGTGAACCATCTTCGATGATGAGGATGTGGAAGCCATGTTCCAGCGCAAGGACGGCACGGATGATGTTCTCTATGTTTTCCCGTTCGTTGTAGGTGGGGATGATAACGATGCTGTCTGATGTTTGCATACTTATTATATATGAGGTCTTTATGCGAGAACAAAAGTAGTGCTTTTCTCTCAGCTACGGATAGGTCAAAGGATTATTTATGTAATTTTGCGCCCGAATTATCACCGGATTATTTAGAATGACCATCACCGAACTGCAACACTTTTATGCAGCCCATCCCAATGTAGAGGGGATGAGCAGGCTTCTTGAAAACCCTTCTGTCCGACACCTGTATTGCGGAGGTTTGTGCGCTTCTGCCGCCTCGTTATTCTCGTCCGTATTGGTGGAGCGGAGGGTGGCTCCGTTCGTCTTCGTTTTGGGCGATTTGGAAGAGGCGGGCTATTTCTATCACGACCTGACGCAGATATTAGGCACAGAACGGGTGATGTTCTTTCCGTCGTCTTTCCGTCGTGTCATCAAGTACGGGCAAAAGGATGCAGCGAACGAGATTCTGCGCACCGAAGTCTTGAGCCGCTTACAGAAGAAAGAAGAAGGCATTTGTGTGGTCACTTATCCCGATGCTTTGGCCGAGAAGGTGGTTTCATGTCAAGAACTGGACGAGAAAACACTGAAGCTGAATGTGGGTGAGAAGGTGGACATGGACTTTATAACAGAAGTCTTGCGCAGCTACGGCTTCGAGTATGTGGATTACGTCTATGAGCCCGGGCAATATGCCGTGCGCGGTAGTATCGTCGACGTATTCTCCTTCTCCTCGGAAATACCTTTCCGTATCGACTTCTTTGGAGACGAGGTGGAAAGCATCCGCACGTTCGAAGTAGAGACGCAGCTTTCCAAAGAGAGGAAAGAGAGCATCGCGATAGTTCCCGACCTGAGCCGAGGTATGGCGGTGCAGGGCGGCGACATGGTGTCGTTTCTCGATTTCCTTCCTGCTGATACGGTATTGGCCATGCGCGATTTCCTCTGGTTGCGCGAGCGTATACAGACTGTATATGATGAGGCTCTTTCTCCACAAGCCGTCGTTGCCTGCGAGGCGGAAGAGGACGGGGCACACCTGCTGCAAGGCATGCTGGTAGATGGCGGTGAATTTACCTTGCGGGCACTCGATTTTCGTCGGATGGAGTTCGGTAATAAGCCCACCGGTACGCCGGATGCGACTATCACCTTCGATACCGCTGCGCAGCCCATCTTCCACAAGAACTTCGATTTGGTGGCCGATTCGTTTAAGGGATACATGCAAGACGGCTATACCATCTATATATGTAGCGACAGCAGCAAGCAGACCGACCGTATCCGCGCCATCTTCGACGACCGGGAAGACCACGTCGTCTTCACCGCCGTGGAGCGTACCCTGCACGAGGGCTTTGCCGACCGCACCCTGCGTCTTTGCATCTTCACCGACCATCAACTGTTCGACCGCTTCCACAAGTACAGCCTGAAGAGCGACAAGGCACGCAGCGGAAAGGTAGCTTTGAGCCTGAAAGAGTTGAACCAGTTTACCCCCGGCGACTATGTGGTACACACCGACCACGGTGTGGGGCGCTTTGCCGGACTGGTACGCATCCCCAACGGCGACACCACGCAGGAGGTAATCAAGCTGCTCTATCAGAACGACGACGTGGTGTTCGTCTCCATCCATTCGCTGCATAAAGTCTCCAAGTACAAGGGGAAGGAGGGAGAACCTCCCCGCCTGAATAAACTGGGCACTGGAGCTTGGGAGAAACTGAAAGACCGTACGAAGACCAAGATTAAGGACATTGCACGCGACCTGATAAAGCTCTACTCGCAGCGCCGAGAGGAGAAAGGATTCTGCTACAGTCCGGACAGCTTTCTG
>CAUUOT010000109.1:0-5018 GCA_963546815.1 uncultured Bacteroides sp. | reverse complement strand
TTTGGCTCCAAGCGCAGTGCCGGAACCCAATATACCTTCCGCGGCCAACAGGTTGAGGTGAAGCTCTTGCAACACAACGACGACTTCAAAGGGATAGATATCGTTTTCACTTCCGCAGGCGCCGGCACTTCGAAAGAATTTGCCGAGACCATTACCAAGCACGGAGCCGTAATGATTGACAATTCCAGTGCATTCCGTATAGATGCCGATGTGCCTTTGATAGTGCCGGAAGTAAATGCCGCCGACGCCAAAGAGCGTCCGCGCGGAATCATTGCCAACCCTAACTGCACTACCATCCAGATGGTGGTGGCGCTGAAAGCCATCGAACAGCTATCGCATATAAAGACGGTACACGTTTCTACTTATCAGGCGGCGAGTGGTGCAGGTGCCGCCGCCATGGACGAACTCTACGAGCAATACCGCCAAGTATTGGCCGGCGAACCTGTGACGGTAGAAAAGTTTGCCTACCAGTTGGCCTTCAACCTCATACCTCAGATTGACGTGTTCATGGAGAACGGCTACACAAAAGAGGAAATGAAGATGTACAACGAAACGCGCAAGATTATGCATTCCGACATCAAAGTAAGCGCCACCTGTGTACGTGTTCCCGCCCTTCGTTCGCACTCCGAAAGCATCTGGGTGGAAACCGAGCGCCCCATATCAATAGCAGAGGCCCGCGAAGCGTTTGCCAAAGGCGACGGTCTGGTGTTGATGGATAATCCGGAAAAGAAGGAGTATCCCATGCCGCTCTTCCTTGCGGGAAAAGACCCGGTATATGTGGGCCGCATCCGCAAAGACCTCAGCAATGAAAACGGACTGACATTCTGGATTGTGGGCGACCAAATCAAAAAGGGAGCCGCGCTGAATGCGGTGCAGATTGCCGAATATCTGATTCAGGCGAAAGCGCTGTAAGCAACATAAAAAGAGGGTTCTCACCTACACCTACATATAGCTCTGCAGCCTCCTCCTGTCCAGCACCGTGATTTCTTGCCGAGTAAGCGCAATCACCCCGTCGGCCACCATCTCGCCGAGCGTGCGCGACAGAGACGGACGTTGCACCCCGAAGTACTCGGCAAGTTGGGCGTGCGTGCGGCGTAGCTTGAAGACCTTTTGTTCCGCTGTAGTATTCTCCAGCAGATAGATGGCGAGTTTCATTCTCAGGCTGCGTATGGACAGCATCTGCACCTTGCCCGAGAGAAAGACTATAAGGTTGGAGTTGATACGCAGAAAATTGCGTAGCAAGAGCTCGTTCTGCATCATTTCTTCCTGAAGCACCGACTTAGGGATGAGGAACAATATCGTCCTCTCCATCGCAATCACGTCCACCGGAAATTGATTGCGGTCAGCAAAAACGAAAGCCGGCGCCAGAGGGCGTACCGGGTCGATAAACTCTATTTCGAGCACATTGTCGTCTTTGGTAATCATCTCCGTGCGTACCAAGCCCGTCACCAGGAGGTACAGGTGATTGATGGCATCGCCCTGCCTCACGACATATTCCCCCTTAGCAAACTCTTTGACATCGGCCACGCAACGGCCCACCAACTCTTCAATCTGCGAAGAAGTCATATCCGCAAACAGCGGACATCCGGATAAATCATACGCTAACATGATGCTGCTCTTTTGTCGATAAAGATACGTCTGCCCCGAAATAAACCGGAGACTGCTCTTGTTAAAAAACGCAAAGCAAACGGAAGTGTAACCACGGTTACCGTTTGCCGGCAAACCGTCCACTACTTTTGCATCATCTAAATGACAGCATTCATCGAATAAGATATTCTTTTTCTCCTAAAAAAGGATATCATTCCTCCAAAGATGAGCTGTCATATCCCAGTTTCTTTAACCTCATAAAACAACGTAATTATGGAGAGAATGTTTTGCTTTCAATGTCAAGAAACAGCTAAAAATCAAGGATGTACAGTAAGAGGAGTATGCGGAAAAACCGCGGATGTAGCCAACCTGCAAGACCTCCTGCTCTTTCTGTGTAAAGGCTTGTCGTGCTACACGGTACGCCTGAGGGAGAAAGGAATAGAAATTCCCGAGGTCAACAAGTTCATCACGGACAGTCTGTTCATGACCATTACAAACGCTAATTTCGACATCAACCGCTTCATCACCCGCATCCACACGGCACAAGAGTTACGCAACTCCGTCAGAGAGCGCCTGCTGGCCGAAGGCGGAACGACGGACGGAATCGTCTTCGAAGGCGCCGTGTGGAGCGGAGAGACCGAAGAAGAGATGCACGAGAAAGCCGCGTCGGTAGGAGTGCTTGCAACAGAAAACGAAGACGTGCGCTCGCTACGCGAATTGACTGTCTACGGGCTGAAAGGCATGGCAGCCTATACCGAACACGCCGCTAACCTGAACCACGAAGACACAGAGGTGTACGCTTTCATACAGCGCGCATTGGTAGCGGTGACGGACGACACGCTCTCGGCCGAAGCACTTACAGCACTGGTGCTGGAAACGGGTAAATACGGCGTGCAGGCAATGGCACTGCTGGACACAGCCAATACCTCTTCGTATGGTCATCCCGAAATCACCAAAGTAAACATCGGGGTGCGCCAAAACCCGGGCATCCTCATCAGCGGACACGACCTCAAAGACATGGAAGAGCTCCTGAAGCAGACCGAGGGGACGGGAGTGGACGTGTACACCCACAGCGAAATGCTACCGGCCAATTACTATCCGGCATTCAAGAAGTACGCTCATTTCGTGGGCAACTACGGCAGCTCTTGGTGGCATCAGACGGAGGATTTCGAGCACTTCAACGGCGTCATTCTCTTCACTACCAACTGCATCGTCCCACCCCGTAAGACTTCCACTTACGCCGATCGCGTATATACCACCGGAGCCTCCGGATTCGACGGGTTCAAACATATTGCCGACAGAGTGGACGGACGGCCGAAAGACTTCTCCGCATTGATAGCGCACGCCAAGCGCTGCGCTCCTCCGCAGGAAATCGAGACGGGCGAAATCATCGGAGGGTTTGCGCACCATCAGGTGATTAGCTTGGCAGACAAGGTGGTCGAGGCCGTCAAGTCGGGAGCTATCCGCAAATTCTTCGTCATGGGTGGCTGCGACGGACGCATGCCCGGGCGCAACTACTATACGGAGTTTGCCGAAAAATTACCCAAAGACACAATCATCCTCACAGCCGGATGCGCCAAGTATCGCTACAATAAACTGCCACTGGGCGATATCAACGGCATCCCCCGCGTGCTCGACGCCGGACAGTGCAACGACAGCTATTCGCTCGTCAAGATAGCCCTCGCACTGAAAGACGCTTTCGGACTGGACGACGTGAACAGCCTGCCCATCGCCTTCAACATCGCGTGGTATGAGCAGAAGGCTGTCATCGTGTTGCTGGCGCTGCTATCGCTCGGAGTGAAGAATATACACCTCGGACCCACGCTGCCGGCCTTCCTCTCGCCCAACGTGGCGAACGTGCTGGTCAACAGTTTCGGTATAGCCGGCATCAACACCGTGGACGAAGACATGAAACTCTTTTTGCAACATTAAAAACAATCAATTATGGAAACCTACGAAAAAGCCAAAGTAATCGCGCTGGAGCATTCGATAGAATACACGCAGGGCGGAGTCATCAGTAAACAAGTGACGAAAAACGAGGCGGGGAACATCACCCTGTTCTCGTTCGACAAGGGACAGGGATTGAGCGAACATACGGCCAACTTCGACGCATTCGTGCAAGTGCTGGACGGCGAAGCCGAAATCCGCATCGACGGAGTGCCTCATCTGCTGAAGAAAGGAGACTGCATCATCATGCCTGCCAAGCACCCGCACGGATTGCAGGCCGTGGAGAGATTCAAGATGCTGCTGACCATGATTCGCGGTGAAGAATGAGGCAATCGTCCCGATGTCCGTCCGCCGCAACACGCCATCTCCTTCCATCAACGGGCATCACCCGAATCATCCACAGAAATAAGTGAAGGCAGACATCTTTTTTCCACAGCACGCTTCCACCGCTCAAGAAGAGGGTACATGTTCATATCTTCTTCGGTCCATCTTCGTATTTTCTTTCTTCGGTGTCTATAGAGGGAAGATAAATACGAACTTGGACCGAAGATGGTCCGAAGATGAACCGAAGGTGACAACAAGAATGGATCCTGTGAAAATCACGGGATCGTTATCTTTGAAAAGAAGTCACTTTATTTGAATTTTTATCCTGAACTCGAGTACTTATCCACAGCAATAAGTGAGGAGTTGTTCTCAGTCCCTCAGAAGTTAGTTCTACACCACACGCAAGTACTGTTCCGCAAAGCCAATGCCCCGTTCCGCCGCCGGAGCGTTTCAAGTCTTTCATTTCTTTTTTTACAGAAGAACAAGGGAAATATTAAAAAAAGCTATATATTTGTGTTCAATTCTAAAACTGACTAGTTATGAAACTAATTGCAGAAAGTGGTTCTACTAGAACAGAATGGGCACTGGTTGAGGACAATCATCTGATACAACAAGCTTTTACCGAGGGCTTAAATCCCTTTTTTCAAACCAGAAGAGAGATTAGCCGGAGTGTACGGTTGGGGTTACCCGAGCTTTTTTTCAAAAAGAAACTGGAGCAGGTGCATTACTACGGCGCCGGCTGCTCGTCTTACGAAAAGAAGAATGTACTGGGCGCTTCACTGGTTGCGCAGTTCAAAACGCCCATTCAGGTAGAAAGCGATCTGCTTGCAGCGGCCCGCGGCTTGTTCAAATGTGAAGCCGGCATAGCCTGCATCTTGGGTACCGGGTCCAATTCCTGCTTTTACGACGGGAAAATCATTGTGAAGAACGTCAGGGCGGGCGGATATATTTTAGGCGACGAGGGCAGCGGCGCGGTATTAGGCAAGACCTTCCTTTCCGATGTACTGAAAGGCTTGGCACCCAAAGATCTGATGAGTAATTTCTTCGACAAGTTCCGCATCACCCCCAACGAGGTAATGGAGTCGGTCTACAACCGTCCATTCCCCAACCGTTTCTTGTCCACCTTATCCTATTTCCTTGCAGACCATACAGACAATGAT